>NZ_CP086253.1:4200000-4464425 GCF_003382565.3 Pectobacterium aquaticum | reverse complement strand
GGCGGACTCCACTCGAACAAGAACGATCAAAAAGAAAAGAATAAGACGTTATTTATGTGACTCATGATTTTTTGGCGCCTGCGTCATCCACGATGGTTTCATCCACAATTCAGACAGCAGACACACCACGTAGCGTGGCGGTTTACCCCGACGATCCCGTCAAAAGGATCGCTAGCGGAACCGCGGATCATAACCTAATCCGCCAAAGAGATCTTCCCCTTCTGCACAGTTTCGATCCTTTTTATCCACAGGCTATTCTCATCGCGACTCCCCGCAACACGCCAGAGGGGCAGTGAGCACATATTTTACCCGCCCTACATGAAACGCATCCAAGCATACCGTCGGAAACACGATCGTTACGGTGACATCGATCATGATCTTACGGGACAGATCATTGGAGGATCCTTGCGCTTTGCAACAGAGCCCGTATAATTCCCTGCCCGCGCGTCTACGCCTTTTCTGTGCTCTGGCAGGCAGAAATTCCAAAAATAATCGGAATGGCTGGCGTGTTAAGTGTGATGTTAATTGACTCAGGACTGTACAATTATTACAATCCTGCCTCTTTCCGTTATATAGCTGTGATATGCGATTGAGGCGTCGGTCATTTTTTCACGCCGAACAGCCAAACGCGTTTACTGTGAAGTTATAATTTTCCAAGTTTAGGTAGAAATCGCCATGAAACGCACTTTCCAACCGTCCGTATTGAAGCGTAACCGTAGCCATGGTTTCCGTGCTCGTATGGCCACCAAAAATGGTCGTCAAGTTCTGGCCCGCCGTCGTGCGAAAGGCCGTACTCGTCTGTCTGTTTCTAAGTAATAAAAGCTAACCCACCGAGTGGTTAAGCTAGCATTTCCCAGGGAGTTACGTTTGTTAACTCCCAGTCATTTCACTTTCGTCTTCCAGCAACCGCAACGGGCTGGCACGCCGCAAATCACCATTCTCGGCCGCCTGAACTCGCTGGGGCATCCCCGCATCGGTCTTACCGTCGCCAAAAAGCATGTGAAACGTGCTCATGAACGCAATCGGATTAAACGCCTGACGCGCGAAAGTTTTCGCCTACACCAACATTCATTGCCTTCAATGGACTTTGTCGTGCTGGTGAAAAAAGGGGTGTCTGAACTGGATAACCGTACTCTGACGGAAGCATTGGAAAAACTATGGCGTCGGCATTGTCGTTTGGCTCCCGACTCCTGATCGGGTTGATACGCGGTTATCAACTCGTTATCAGCCCGTTGCTCGGACCGCATTGTCGGTTCCGGCCAACGTGCTCGCAATACGGTATTGAAGCAATACGCAGGTTCGGCATGATAAAAGGCTGTTGGTTGACGCTTAAACGCGTATTAAAATGCCATCCTTTGAACCCTGGTGGTGATGATCCCGTACCGCCAAAAACCGACAATAACAGAGAACATTAACGATGGATTCGCAACGCAATCTTCTTCTCATCGCTCTGCTATTCGTAACCTTTATGCTTTGGCAGGCTTGGGAGACGGATAAAAATCCGCCAGCAACCACGCAGGCCATACAGCAGGCGACGAACGCAGTGACCGGTGATGCTACCAACCAGGGCGTACCCGCCAGCGGTCAAGGCAAACTGATCACAGTGAAAACCGATGTGCTGTCGCTGACAATCAACACGCGTGGCGGCGACATCGAGCAAGCGCATCTGCTGGCTTACCCGGATACATTGGGTTCAGATAAACCTTTCCACCTGCTGGAAACCACCTCCGAGTTTGTCTATCAGGCTCAGAGCGGTTTGACCGGCAAAAACGGCCCAGACAACCCGGCTAACGGCCCACGTCCGCTATTTACCACCACGCAAGATAGCTTCGAGCTGGCGGATGGTCAGAGCGAGCTGCGCATCCCGATGACATACACCGCGGCTGACGGTATCACCTACACCAAAACGTTTGTTCTGAAACGTGGCGACTATGCACTGAACGTTGACTATAGCGTCAACAACACCAGCGCTCAGCCTCTGGAACTCACGTTGTTCGGTCAGTTAAAGCAATCTATCGAATTACCTAAGCACCGCGATACCGGCAGCAGCAACTTTGCACTGCACACTTATCGTGGCGCGGCGTTCTCTTCCAGTGAAGACAAGTACAAAAAGTACAGCTTCAGCGACATGGACGAAAACCTGAACATCACCACCAATGGTGGCTGGGTAGCGATTCTGCAACAGTACTTCGCAACCGCGTGGATTCCGACTACGGCTGGCGCTAACACCTTCTACACCAGCAAGCTGGGTAACGGTCAGGCTGCCATTGGTTTCAAATCCGCTCCTGTTGTGGTTGCCGCAGGTAGCCAGCAAGACCTGAAGACCACCCTGTGGGTCGGCCCGGAAATTCAGGACAAGATGGCTGCTGTCGCACCGCACCTGGATCTGACCGTAGATTACGGCTGGCTGTGGTTTATTTCTCAGCCGCTGTTTAAGCTGCTGAAATTCCTGCATAGCTTTATCGGCAACTGGGGCTTCTCCATTATTGCCATTACCTTTATCGTGCGCGGAATCATGTATCCGCTGACGAAAGCGCAATACACCTCAATGGCGAAAATGCGCTTACTGCAACCTAAATTGCAGGCTATGCGTGAGCGTATTGGTGATGACAAACAGCGCATGAGTCAGGAAATGATGGCGCTGTACAAGTCAGAGAAAGTGAACCCGCTGGGCGGCTGCTTCCCACTGCTGATTCAGATGCCAATCTTCCTGGCGCTGTATTACATGCTGATGGGCTCCGTTGAACTGCGTCACGCGCCGTTCGCTCTGTGGATTCATGACCTGTCTGCACAAGACCCGTACTACATTCTGCCGATCCTGATGGGCGTGACGATGTTCTTCATTCAGAAGATGTCACCAACCACCGTGACCGATCCAATGCAGCAGAAGATCATGACCTATATGCCGGTCATCTTTACGGTCTTCTTCCTATGGTTCCCGTCAGGTCTGGTTATGTACTACATCGTCAGCAACCTGGTTACCATTCTCCAGCAGCAGTTGATTTACCGCGGTCTGGAAAAACGTGGCTTACATAGCCGCGAGAAAAAATAATCCGGTTGATGGCTAACCGATAGAAAGCGTAAGGCGGTCATTGACCGCCTTATTTTTTTAACGGCTGCTTTATCAGCCAAGATACGTAAAATAGCCTGCTAGACAGGCATCAATGCAGAGAGAACATCATGAGTAATACCGACACCATCGTCGCCCAAGCCACGCCACCGGGACGCGGAGGCGTGGGTATTTTACGCATTTCAGGACAGGCCGCCGCCGACGTCGCGCATGCCGTTCTGGGTAAGCTTCCCAAGCCTCGCCACGCCGATTATCTGCCGTTCCGTGATGCCAACGGTACCACGCTCGATCAAGGTATCGCTCTCTGGTTTCCCGGCCCGAACTCCTTTACCGGTGAAGACGTGCTGGAGCTTCAGGGTCACGGCGGTCCGGTTATTCTTGATTTGCTCCTGCAACGTATCCTGACGCTATCTAACGTGCGGATTGCGCGGCCTGGCGAATTTTCTGAGCGCGCCTTCCTGAACGACAAACTCGATCTTGCGCAGGCGGAAGCCATTGCCGATCTGATTGATGCCAGCTCGGAACAGGCCGCACGCTCAGCGCTGAACTCTCTGCAAGGCGTATTTTCCACCCGTATAAATCAGTTAGTGGAAGCACTCACTCACCTGCGAATCTACGTCGAAGCTGCCATCGACTTCCCAGATGAGGAGATCGACTTTCTCTCCGATGGCAAAATTGAAGCACAGTTAAATGGCGTGATGGCCGATCTGGATGCCGTCAGAGCCGAAGCGCATCAAGGTAGCCTGCTGCGGGAAGGGATGAAAGTCGTGATCGCGGGTCGTCCTAATGCCGGTAAATCCAGCTTACTCAATGCGTTAGCGGGTCGTGAAGCTGCCATTGTGACGGATATCGCCGGAACGACACGCGACGTACTACGTGAACATATCCATATCGACGGAATGCCGTTGCATATCATCGACACCGCTGGGCTGCGCGATGCCAGCGACGAAGTCGAGCGCATTGGTATTGAGCGCGCCTGGCAGGAAATCGAACAGGCCGATCGCGTTCTATTCATGGTAGACGGCACCACCACGCAGGCGACCGAGCCTGAGCAAATCTGGCCAGAATTTATGGTGCGCCTGCCAAAAACGCTACCGATTACTGTGGTACGTAACAAAGCTGATGTGACTGGCGAAACGCTCGGCATCGAAGAGGTAAATACTCACTCACTCATCCGCCTGTCCGCCCGCACGGGTGAAGGCATCGATACGCTGCGCGACCACCTCAAGCAAAGTATGGGGTTCACCAGCAACACAGAAGGCGGTTTTCTGGCTCGACGTCGCCACCTGCAAGCACTCGAACTGGCTGCACAGCATCTGATTCAGGGCAAAGAACAGCTGGTGAGCGCCTACGCGGGAGAACTGCTGGCAGAAGAACTGCGGCTGGCACAGCAGGCCTTAAGTGAAATCACCGGCGAGTTCACCTCTGACGACCTGCTAGGCCGTATTTTCTCGAGCTTTTGTATCGGGAAGTGATTTGCTCTCCCCGATTTATGCCCTAAATAATTCGAGTTGCGTGAAGGCGGCAATCGCACGAATCCCCAGGAGCTTACTCAGGTAAGTGACTGGGGTGAGTAAGGGCAGCCAACGCACAAGCAGCTTGAAGTATGACGGGTATATTCGTCGGGGAAATTACTCCCATCCTCTCATGAGCCGTCTCGATCTAGCCTGCAACCCGGTCAGGATTGCATCACTGATATGAGTAGGAAAATCCACAGGCAGTTGACTTCCAACAGTCGTCATAACGGTCTCAACGGTGTTTGAAAACTCCACCAGAATGTTTTCCATCGATTCTCTGGCAAACCCAACGGCCTTCGCCGTCTGGAAAAAATGCCGGGGAAAGATCTGCTCAATCGCATATTTCTTGCCTCTTGAGCCAGTCAATCCCATCGCCAATTTGGCCTCTCTGTGGTCAATTCCCCGTCCGCCCATCGCCGGATACATAGAGAGAATGTCATAGAAAGGCGTGAGTCGATATCGTCCCTCAGATTCAATAAACAGGGAAAAATTTTTCGCATGACCATCCGTTGCAGCCAATAGCCAAAACAGTACCTGAGCCTGCATAAAGCGATAACGATCCCTTTCTGGATCAGCCGAACCCAATAGAAACGACATAATGGCGGAAATACCCGGTCCACCATGATTTTCATATTTCAGTGCGGAAGGAACGTTTAATACCTGACAAAAATCCTCTTGTGGTAACCGCATAATCCAACTGACATCCGAGGCGTATTTACGATCAAAACGCTCCACCGCCAACGCCTTTATCTTGCCAGCGTTGATCATAAAACAGTGCGGCACTGGCAACCCAAATGCCTTGGCAATGAGCAGGCACAGATACTCATTTTCAACGCTGTCAGACATATCAATTGAGTAAGAGTGACTCTCGATTTTACCAATCGGTAGCTTGATGATGTGGGTAGTTGGTGTGGCATTGAGAGGCAGGCACCAGTGATCATCCAGATAAAGCAGCGCCGTCTTTTCCTGTGCGCCCGCGATAGAGATACGAAAATTGTCTTCTGTATCAATCATCCCCAGCGGGGCATCGGACAGGTATCCCGCCAGTATGTTTTCAAGCTGCTGCTCAGATAAAGTTTTGTATTTGATCTTTTTTATATCGTGCACAGGTGTACCCTGCGGCACTAATTGCAACGCCCCGACACTGTCTTGCCCCACTTTAGCCAGCAGATCAAACGGCTGGGTGGAGTCAGCGTGATGTCTGGCGACAATGCGTCTTCTGATATCCGGGTTATCCGGCAACAAATTGTCGAAGAAATTATAAACCTCATCACCTTGATAGGGCTGATGACGTAGCGGCATAGAAAGCGAAATGGGGCGACTCCCCGGCAACCCGAGCCAGTTCGCATCATAGGAAAAATGATGTGCCCCACTGCCCGTTTTGGTCAGAATCCCCACCCGATAGCCGTTCATGTAAACATCGAGCGCAGCCATTACCATTCTTCCTTCCAGGATGATGCAACAGAGGCTTCGTTATTGGCGGTATTCACATTTCGGGGCGTAACAGTAAGTTCTAAGTTCAATGCCGACAGGATTTTAAAGAAGGTTTCCAGCTTGGTGGAATCAGGATGTTGCTCGAAGCTGGATACCGTATCCTGGCGAATACCCACTTTACTGGCCACTTTCCCTTGTGAAAGCTTCTGCGTGATACGAACATCTTTCAGGTAGCTGCTAAGCTGCTTGCTGTTGGTGACCTTCATCCTCTTATCCTATCGGTTATAGACGGTAGAATAAATATTACACGCTTTAGCAGGTAAAGCAATAATTACACGCTATAGCCGTTAATTGTGCATTTATCTGCTATGGCGTGTAAATAGAATATAAGCAATAAGGCGGGTACAGAATGATCTCTGAGCCGATTTTTAAGCGTTACTTTTTAAGGGTTATTTCAACGTCGCTTTCACTACCGCAGACAGCGGCGTGGTTGGGCGACCGATCAGGCGGCTCAGTTGCTTACCGTCATCAAACAGACCACCTTTAGATGCACCAGTGTCCGAATCCGCAATAATCTGCGCGAAACCCTCAGGTAGCCCGGCTGAAACCAGCACGGCGGCAAACTCCGCTTCGGACAGATTTTGATAACCGATATTTTTGCCAGACTGTTTGCTGACTTCCGCCGCCAGCTCTGCCAGCGTGTAAGGCTCGTCGCCAGCCAGTTCGTAAACCTCGCCAGCTTGCCCTTCCTGCGTCAGAACTGCGACCGCAGCGGCAGCGAAGTCTTCACGGGTTGCAGACGTAATTTTGCCTTCACCCGCGCTACCGATAAACACACCGTGTTCCAGCGCCGCAGGGATGCTGGCCGCATAGTTTTCGGTATACCAGCCGTTGCGCAGCAGGACATGCGGTAAACCAGAATCCTTCAGCAACGTCTCCGTTTGACGGTGTTCTTCCGCCAGCGCCAGAGGGGACTTATCCGCGTGCAGCAGACTGGTATAAGCCACCAGTTTAACACCGGCTTTCACCGCCGCATCGATGACATTGCGGTGTTGTACCGCACGCTGACCCACTTCGCTAGAAGAGATCAGCAGCACCTTATCCACACCTTGCAGAGCAGAAGCCAGCGCCTCAGGCTGATTGTAATCTGCTGCTTTCACCTGCACGCCAAGCGCCGATAGATCGGTAACTTTATTGACATCACGCACCAGCGCCACGATGTCGCTCGCCGGAACCTTCTCTAACAGTTGTTTGATAACCAAACGGCCCAGTTGGCCGGATGCACCAGTAATAGCAATCATCTCAAGCTCCTTTTATTGACTGTCTTTTATTAACCGTCTTTTACTAACCATCTTTTGTTAACCGTCTTTTACTAACGGGTAGTGGCTGGCATAATAGCGGCAAAGCTAATTTTAAGTAAGTACATACATAAAGGTAAGTATAGTGAGTCAACCCAAAACACCAGCAGATTTATTGCTACCCATTCTGCCAACTGGTGATGTCTTTGCTGAGAAATGCCCTTCTCGCCAGATACTTAACCACGTTACCAGTCGCTGGGGCGTACTGATTCTGATCGCATTACTTGATGATACGCATCGCTTTAGTCAACTGCGTCGACGGATTGGCGGCGTGAGCGAGCGCATGCTGGCGCAAACTCTGCAATGGCTGGAAAGTGATGGTTTTGTTCTACGAACGGCCTATCCGGTTGTCCCGCCGCATGTTGAATACAGCCTGACGCCATTAGGCAAGGAAGTGAGCGTAAGGGTAAAAGAGCTGGCGATATGGGTTGAAGGGAATCTAGACGATATTCTGGCGGCACAGCGGTCAGGCGAGCAACAATCCATCAAATCATAATCAAACAATCATCTGTAAAACAATGCGCTTCATGGACAGAGGGGTTTCCTCAGGAAGAAGCAGTGCGCTCGGGTAGCAGGCGGGAAATATCAGAGAAAATGGCTTTCCAGGTCTCGTCATCGACCGCCATAAAGCCAAAATAGCGCAGCAGGAATGCCCCTTCGGATGCCAGAAACGCCAGCCGGGCATCTCGCCCTTCCTGCGAATTCAGGTCAAGCCCAGCCAACTGGCTGTCATACCACGCCTGCGATCTAGCAAGGTGCTCAGGCGTATTCAACAACGAGGCCATCATGCCCGCCGCTCGATCGCCTTCTGCGGCATCCGTCCGATAAGTGATGTCAACGTGCGCACGCACTCTGGCTTCCCAGCTATTATCCTCACCGATGCACACAGCGGCCATCTCATCAAACTCATCTTCCCAGCGCTGATACATCGCGTGAATCAGCTCATCTTTCGTCCCGAAACTCGACTGAATACCGCCTTTTGTCACGCCCGCAGCTTTAGCGACCGCATCGATCGTCAGCGCAGCCGTTCCCTGGGTGCGGACAATCTGCTCCGCCGCATCCAACACGCACGCACGATTAATGCTCTTATGACGCCCCATATATCCCCCAATTTAAAATACGTTTGTATTTAAAAAGCAATTCTATATCATCAGAACGCTATCCGACAGATGAAAAATAGAAGTTCAAGGTAGAGATCCTGTTATGCAATCACCCAAGAAGTGGCTGATTCTGGCCATTGTTTCCAGCGCCCTGTTCCTAATTGTTATCGACATGACGGTGCTGTACACCGCACTCCCGAGACTGACTCACGACCTGCACGCGACTGCATCGGAAAAGCTGTGGATCGTTAATATCTATGCGCTGATTGCCTCCGGTTTACTGCTGGGGATGGGCACATTGGGCGATAAGCTGGGCCATAAACCTCTATTTATTTCCGGGCTGCTGGTCTTTGGTGCGGCGTCACTGTTTGCCGCTTATTCGCCCACACCCAGTATGCTTATCGCCGCTCGTGCGCTGCTGGCAATCGGTGCGGCGATGATGATGCCCGCCACACTGTCGATTATTCGTCTGACATTTACTGATGAACGGGAACGCGCACTGGCAATCGGTATCTGGGCTGCGGTCGCATCCGGCGGCGCAGCATTTGGCCCCGTGATGGGCGGGATACTGCTTGAGTACTTCTGGTGGGGATCGGTTTTCCTCATTAATGTACCGGTCGTTTTGCTTGCGCTCATCATGGGAATCACCGTGATTCCACATCAGCCGGGCAACGCCTCCCACCGCTGGGATTTCATCGGTTCTCTATTAATCATGGTGGGTTTGATTGGTATTACCTATGCCATCAAAGAGCTGGGCAAGCGGGTTCCGTCTTATGAGGATGCGCTAATCGCTCTGCTCATCGGCGTGACGTTCATTACCCTGTTTGTGCGGCGGCAGCGTAACAGCAAGCATCCCCTGATCGATTTCTCTCTCTTCCGCCTGCGGCCTTTCAGCGCTGCTGTGGCCGCCGCTATCGTGGCCGCCGCCGCCTTGATCGGCATGGAGCTGGCTTTCACCCAGCGATTGCAGTTAGTCATCGGGCTGTCTCCACTACAGGCTGGGCTGTTCATTTTACCACTGTCGCTGGCGTCCTTTATCGCTGGCCCGTTAACTGGAAAGATACTGCCACACGTGAATAGCGGGACAATGCTAGCCGCTGGCCTGTTGATTTCAGGGCTCGGAATGGGAAGCTATCTGCTGCTGCACAATGCGCCTACCATGATACAAATCATCAGCCTAACCGTTATTGGCGCAGGCGTGGGCTCCACCATGACGGCCGCATCCAGCACTATTATGCAGGTTGCGCCAGCGTCAAAAGCGGGTATGGCGGCGTCGATCGAAGAAGTGTCCTATGAATTAGGGGGCGCAACGGGCGTAACGCTGATGGGCAGCTTGCTGTCTTTCGCTTATTCCGCAACGTTTATGCTGCCCGCTGGGTTTGCTGCACCGGACACCGCGTATGACAGTCTGGACGAAGCATTAATTTTTGCCGAATCCTTACCGGAAAATATGCGGCAGATGCTTACCACACAGGCCCATTCTGCCTTTGATTCGGGGTTTTCCATTGTGCTGGCCGCAGCCACGCTGATCCTGCTGCTGACCGCGGCCTTCGTCTGGACAACCCGCGATAATAAATCGCAATCCCGTAAAACGGCTGACACATAAAATAAGAAATCATGGTAAACCATATTAAAAACAAGGCTATAAACCACGAAGATATTACTTATCAGTAACATTACAACTTACTGAAACGATTCAATAATTTTATTAGTAACACGAGTGAGATTTAACATTAACCGACTTTTTACCTGCTCTATATCAAAGTCAGGGGGTTATCCAGCTATTAGGATAAAGGCCACGATCGAGGGATCCAGAGTGGGAAAAGGTAATGAACCGATTTGTTATTGCCAGTACTCAAGACTGTATGGGGTGCCATGCATGCGAAATCGCCTGTGTCATTTCACATAATGACGAGCGCTATCCAGATAGCACCGCGGTGTTTCAGCCCAGAATAAAAGCATTCAATACGCCAACGCTGCGGGCTGCCGTGACCTGCCGTCACTGTGAAGATGCCCCCTGCGCCAGCGTGTGCCCAACACAGGCCTTGATCAGAAAAGACAATAGCATTCAGCTCGTTCAGGAAAAGTGCATCGGCTGCAAAAGCTGTGTACTGGCTTGCCCGTTCGGCGCGATGTCCATGGTGACAAGCCCGGTGGACAACAGCGCCATCGCCCATAAATGCGATCTCTGCGCCGATCGTCCAGAAGGACAAGCGTGTGTAGAAGCCTGTCCGACTCAGGCCTTACAGCTCGTCAGCGAAAAAACGTTAGCGGCCCGCCGTCAGGAAAAACAGCAGGCGATGGCATTGCGCTCCTCCGCCCACTGGCAGCGTGAAACGCCCGTACTGAAAGCGCATACACCCCATCCGCTCAGCAAAAGAAAAAACTGGCCGCGCCGGGATGCCGAGAAAAAGCCGCTGACCCAGAGAACTTCCACGTTTGATGAAATCTATCATGGCTTCTCCGTGCAGCAGACGGAAGATCAGGCTGACCGCTGCCTTTCTTGCGGCAAACGCGCGATCTGCGAGTGGACCTGCCCGCTGCATAACAATATTCCCGAGCTGCTGAGTCTGGCCAAACAGGGGCGCATTCTTGAAGCCGTAGAACTGTCGCACCAAACCAGCAGCCTGCCGGAAATCTGTGGCCGAGTGTGCCCGCAGGATCGGTTATGTGAAGGAGCCTGTACGCTGGGCAAGGAGTATGGTGCGATTACCATCGGTAACGTTGAGCGTTACATTACCGATACCGCGATAAAAATGGGCTGGTCGCCCGATATGACGCATGTTGTTCCCAGCGGCAAACGCGCGGCGATCGTCGGTGCTGGTCCTGCTGGGCTAGCCTGTGCCGATGTGCTAGCCCGCAACGGTGTGCAGGCCGTGGTGTTCGATCGTCACCCGGAAATTGGTGGCTTGCTCACGTTCGGGATTCCGTCATTCAAGCTGGATAAAGACGTCCTGATTCATCGGCGTGAAGTGTTCAGCGCCATGGGCATCGAATTCCAACTGAATACCGAAGTGGGGAAAGATATTTCTCTGGCTCAGTTGCTGGACGACTATGACACCGTTTTCCTCGGCGTAGGCACCTACCGCTCCATGAAGGCCAACATTGATAATGAAGAGTCTCCCGGCGTCTTCGATGCGCTGCCTTTCCTGATCGCCAATACCAAACACGTCATGGGGCTACCTGAATTAGAGGATGAGCCTTATATCTCGATGGCGGGCAAACGCGTCGTGGTGCTCGGCGGTGGGGATACCGCGATGGACTGCCTGCGCACGTCCGTTCGGCAGGGTGCAGTATCCGTCACCTGCGCGTATCGTCGTGATGAAGCCAATATGCCCGGCTCGAAAAAAGAGGTGAAAAACTCCCGCGAAGAGGGCGTGGAATTCCTGTTTAACGTTCAGCCACAAAAAATCTGCCTCAATGAACAGGGCGAAGTATGCGGCATTAGTCTGGTTCGCACCGAACTGGGCGAGCCTGACGCCAGCGGCCGTCGTCGCCCGCGCCCTATTCCTGATTCAGAATTCGTGCAGCCCGCGGACGCAGTAATAACCGCATTTGGCTTTCAGTCACACAACATGCCGTGGCTGGAAGACGCCGACATCGGTCTGGATAACTGGGGATACATCACCGCCCCGCTTGATAGTCAAATACCTTGCCAGACCAACCATCCGCGCATTTTTGCCGGGGGTGATGCCGTACGCGGTGCCGATCTGGTCGTGACCGCCATTGCCGACGGGCGCAAAGCCGCATTGGGAATGATTGCGACGATGGGGCTGACCGCCATCACAGGTGCCATTCCCGCACACCCGCAGCGCCCTGAAATGAACGCAACCCGCGAGGAGCTCCGCTCATGAATCAGTTTGTTATTGCCGAAGCAGAAAAATGTATCGGCTGCCGGACCTGTGAGATCGCCTGCGCGGTAGCCCATAGCGGTGGCCAAAGTGCGCAGTTGCGGCCTTCGCACTTCTTTCCCCGACTGAAGGTCGTTAAAAGCGCTAGCGTAAGCGTCCCTGTTCTTTGCCGCCAGTGTGAGAACGCGCCCTGTGCCAGCGTATGTCCGAATGATGCGCTGGTGCGCGATCGGGACAGCATTCAGGTTATTCAGTCCCGCTGCATCGGCTGCAAAAGCTGCGTCGTCGCCTGTCCTTTCGGTGCTATCGACGTGGTGACAAAAACGTCGAATGACGAGGGGGAAACACACCTCATGCAAAGCGAGGTTCACAAATGTGATTTATGCGTGGATGTCGCCCAAAGCCCTTCCTGCGTTAGCGTGTGTCCAACATCGGCGCTGCGATTAGTGACAGAGGATGAGTTGCGCAAGCAGACGCTGGAAAAACAGCGGCGTTCCGCACTGGGGTGGGCAAGCCATTAAAACAGCTGGGAATGTGGCGGACAGGGAAGGATCGCCACAAAACACACGATGCAGAAAATTCGGTGTGCCTAATTAATAATTATCGCCGATTTATCCATCGATTTTTCTTTAGATCACATATTAGTCTGATAATATGCATCGGTAGTGCCTGATAGGTTCCCATCTTTTATCACGATCACGGAGTGAACAATGACCTGCCATTTTGTCAGGTGGACAAGCACGGAAGCGCTTCCTGACTTACAAAGACTGCCCGATAGACTCATCTCATCAACACAGAGTTTTTCAGCCAAACGCCGAGAGCGTTACCTGAAAAGTCGAGTGCTGCTGGCTGAGATGATGTTCTATTTTTTCGGCTATCCGCTGTTGCCCACGCTACTCGTGTCCCCTGAAGGACGCCCTTATTTTGCCGATCCTAATATGCCCAATTTCAGCATCGGCTATGCAGGCAATACGATTGCCATCCTACTGAGTGAAGAAGGCAGCGTCGGTATGGATATCGAAATCGTTCATGTCAGGCCAACGAATCAGGTCGTCCCACAGATGCAGGCGCAGACACAGGCCGAACAGGCGTGGATCGACGCGCAGCGCGATCCGCTGGAAGCGGCAACACAACTCTGTACCATCCGCCAGTCATTGATGAAGATCCCTGGCGTGAACAGCCAACCGCCCAATAGCCTGAAACTCCACCCCGCCTCTGGTAGGCTACGCTCAACCTGCATCCCAGCAGTAGAAGTGATGAGCGATGTTGATGATTACCTTGCCTGGGCCTGCGCCCATATCCCCACGCTTAACCGATTAATCATGTGGAAATACACGTCGCCAACGGGTATGAGAAAGTCGGGAGAAATACTACAGCAGCAGCGCCAGTCTTTACGCTATATGAAATTAATCAGCCATACGATAGAAAAAGCCACCTCTACCGCCTCACAGTAGCCAGCCGCCTTGTCTCAGGCTGAGGCTCCGGGAAAGCCCCGGAGCCACGAACACATTAATGCCCGTCGATAAACACAATTTTCAGCAGGAACAGCAGCGCAACCACGACCACGCAAGGGCTGATTTCACGCCAGCGACCCGTCGCCAACTTCATCACACAGTAAGAAATGAAGCCCAGCGCGATCCCTTCAGTGATAGAGAAGCTGAACGGCATCATCACCGCGGTAATAAAGGCCGGTACGGCTTCCGTCAAGTCATCCCACTTCACGCGCGCCAGGCTGGACGTCATCAATACGCCCACGTAAATCAGTGCGCCCGCGGCCGCATAGGCAGGCACCATCCCCGCCAACGGCGACAGGAAGATCACCAGCAGGAACAGCAAACCCACAACTACGGCGGTCAGGCCGGTACGTCCGCCCACGGACACGCCAGAAGAGCTTTCAATATACGCAGTAACGGATGACGTTCCGATAAACGAACCGGCTACAGAGCTGATGCTATCGACATACAGCGCCTGCTTCATGCGCGGGAACTTACCGCGAGCATCAACCAGACCGGCTTTATCCGTCACGCCAATCAGCGTACCGGAGGAGTCAAACAGGTTAACCAGCATGAAGGAGAAAATAATGCCGGACATCCCGAGGTTCAGCGCCCCTGCCAGATCAACCTGACCCACCACCGACATGACGCTCGGCGGCATGGAGAACACACCAGAATACGTCACATCGCCCAGCAGCAGGCCAATTGAGGTGGTCACCACGATGGAGATCAATACCGCAGCGTGAATATTACGTGAAGCCAGCGCCACAATGATGAAAAAGCCCAGAGCGCCCAGCAGCACGCTGTGTGACGTCAGGTTACCAATCGTCACCAGCGTTTCAGGGTTAGGAACGATAATGCCGGCGTTTTTCAGCCCCATCATGGCAATGAACAGGCCGATACCGCTGGCGATACCCAAACGCAGGCTGAGCGGGATATTGGCGATCATCCAATAGCGAATCTGGAAGATAGTCAGCAACAGGAAACCGATTGCGCCCCAGAAAATAGCCCCCATCGCAACCTGCCATGGCAGCCCCATCGCACCGACAACAACAAAGGCGAAAAATGCATTCAGCCCCATTGCCGGAGCCAGTGCCACAGGCAGGTTAGCCAGCAGCCCCATCAAAATGCTGCCGAACGCCGCAATCAGACAGGTGGTCACAAAGACCGCTTTGGTATCCATCCCCGCCACACCCAAAATCTGCGGGTTAACAAAAACGATGTAGACCATCGTTAAAAACGTCGTGAAACCGGCAATCGTTTCCGTACGTGCTGTCGTGCCGTGTTGTTTAAGTTTAAACACACGCTCCAGCAGGCCTTGCTCGGTAGCAAGACCGGGTTGTGATTTATTCATGAGTAACAATCCAAAGAAGGGAATAACTGTCGTCGGGTATCCTATAACAAAATGCGGCGTTTTTACGTTGATCCCACGTTTTTTTTCATCGAATAAGAAGAACCTATTAACGTCATCGTTTTCTCTCGGTTAAATCCCCCTAATTTTACGCAAGATAGCAGTGAAAATGGCTTTATAGGTCGTAATATCGGGTCAATTGGTTAAAGTAGGAGCTTCATCTTTTATTTCATCGATAAGGATTGGTCATGCCCCGTATTGAATGCGTCTTCTTCGACTGTGATGGCACGCTGGTTGATAGCGAAGTGCTGTGTTGCCAGGCTTATGTGAATATCTTCATCCCGTATGGGGTGAACTTATCGCTGGAGGAGGTGATAAAAACCTACAAGGGCGTGAAGCTGTACGAAATTATTGCCCGCATCAGCCAGCAGCATGGCTTAACCGTGTCGGTAGACGATGCGGAGCGTCATTTCCGGCAAGAAGTGAAACGTCTGTTCGATGAGTTCCTGCAACCTATCGAGGGCGCACGTGAGTTAGTGCAGTCGATTACTGTCCCGATGGCCGTGGTGTCCAACGGTCCGGTCAGCAAGATGCAGCATTCGCTCGGCCTGACGCACATGCTCGATCTGTTTGGTGACCATCTCTACAGCGGCTACGATCTGAAAAAATGGAAGCCCGATCCGGCGGTGCTGTATCACGCCGCCGAGCAGTTACAGCTTCCCATCGAACACTGCATTCTGGTTGAAGATTCCGCCGCTGGTGTACAGGCAGGCATCGCCGCGGGCATTCCAGTGTTCTATTACTGCGCCGATCCCCATAACCAGCCGATTCATCACCCACTGGTCACGATGTTCGACGATATGCGCGAATTGCCGCAAATTTGGCGCGAAAAAGGCTGGAATATCACTGCGTAGCAGTACCACTCAGGCAACCAGACTCAGGCTTAATGCCGAGCGTTTCAGCATCGAGATACACGGGGCGACCACAGGGGTGAGGCCTCCCTACGGGAACCTCCCCCTGTGTTTCCCCTAATAACGGGCTTAAGTGACCCATATTCGTCTCAGGCTGGCTTATTCCGCCACCACAGCAAACGGCGTTTCGGCTGCTTTTCCTGCTGGTTAAAACGGGCGTTAACCCCGTTCGCCAGCAGCTCCAGCGACAGACAAAACACAAAGTAGACCAGCGCGACAAACAGGAAAACTTCCATCGGGTAGACCATGCTGCGGTTATTGACCTGCGTAGCAAGAAACGTCAGCTCGCCGACCCCGACAATATAGGCAAGTGAGGTATCCTTAATCAGAGAAATCCATTGGTTAATGAAGGAAGGCACCATCATCCGCAACGCCTGCGGCAGCACTATCTGCCATAACACCTGCCAGCGGCTTAGCCCCAGCGAGAGTCCAGCCTGCCACTGGCCGCGCCCGATGGCGACAATGCCGGCCTTCACGCCATGCGCCAGATACGCCGAGGCGATCAGCGCCAGCGCACACACCACGGTCGTAATTTCTGGGATATCGACGCCAAAAACGATCGGCAGCAGAAAATAGGTCCAGAAAATCAGCATGATGACGGGAATGGCACGGAAGAACCCCAGCACCATCGCCAACAGTGCGCTCCACCAGCCTCGGGACATCGCCAGCGCCACGCCTAAAATCGTACCCAATATGGCAGACGCTATGCCCGCCAGCAGGCTCATCACCAGCGTCAGCGCTGCGCCACCCAGCGGACCATCCGGGAACGTTCCCCACATCAAATAGTCGATGTTATCGGTGATAACGGTAAAATCCATCTTAGTGTCTCTCCGCCAGACTGCGCTGCTGACGCCACATGCCCCAGCCTTCCATCACCGCAATAATCACGATGTACAACACCGTCGCCACGCCAAACGCCTGAAACGTACGCAGGGTTTCCGTCTCTACCTGACGCGACGCGTAGGACAATTCAGCAACGCCAATCGCCATCGTCAACGACGAGTTCTTAACAATATTCATGTACTGCCCCAGCAGCGGCGGCAGAGCGATTTTTAGCGCCTGCGGCAATACCACATAACGCATGGATTGGAAGCCGGTTAACCCCAAAGCATGCGCGGCGTACTTCTGCCCGCGTGCTACACCGCGAACACCGGCGCGGATCTCCTCCGCAATAAACGCGCTAGAGTAGAGCGTCAATCCTGCCAAGCCCGCCAGAAACTCAAAAGAAGGCCACGCTAACGTCGTACCGAAGAGAGAAAGCGTATGCGGGGTGTTCAGCCATTGCATCATCTCTGAGGGAAAAAGCTGTCCGGCACCGAAATACCAGAAAAACAGCTGCACCAGCAGCGGTGTATTACGAAATAGCGAGCTATACGCCACCACAATGCCGCGCAGCACATGAATCTGGCTGTCTCTGGCTGCCGCCAGCAGAAAACCCAACACTGTAGACAGAACGATCGTACTCAGGGAAAGACCCAGCGTGATCAGGAAACCGTGCCACAGCCAGATGAGGTATTGAGGAGCCAACAGCCACGATTCAAGCGATTGCAGCGCCGTATCCATGCGTTTTATCTCTCTTTGTCATTACTACGAGGTACAAATAGAAATGCCCTCGGCATTGTATTGCAGAGGGCTGGGATCATAGCACCAGGCGTCAGCTATCAGGATTTAGGTTGTTGATCCAGCGGGGCAAAGGTGAAGTCGCCGCGCGGCTGGGATGATTTTGTGCTCGGCCCGAACCAGCGATCGTAAATCGTCTTCGCTTCACCCTGTTTTTCCAGGTTAATCAGCGTGTCGTTAATTTTCGCCGTCAGGCGTTCTTCACCCTTCGGAATCCCGACGCCCTGATACTCTTTGGTAATGCTGAACGGAGAAATTTCAAACTCAGCCTTCTGTGCATCAGGCACGTTAGCCAGCAGGCCGACCAGTTTGGCATCATCCTGCGTGATGGCCTGAACGTTGCCGTTACGCAGCGCAGCAAAGGCCAGCGGCGTATCATCGTAGGAAATCACTTTGGCTGTCGGGTAATGCTCACGCAGGGTAATCTCCTGCACAGTGCCTTTATCCGCGCCAATACGCAGCGTTTTGATGTCTTCCGGCGTTTTCAGCACGCCTTTACGGGCGATGAATTTTTGCCCTGTAGCGAAGTAAGGAATACTAAAGTTAACCTGCTTGGCACGCTCATCGGTAATGGTGAAGTTAGCAGCGATCAAATCGACTTTCTGTGAGCTTAACAGCGGGATACGGTTCGCTGGGTTGGTCGCGCGCAACTCCACCTTCACGCCCAGCGCCTTACCAATCGCCTCGGCGATATCTACGTCATAACCCACCAGCTTTTTGCTCTGCGGATCGACATAGCCAAACGGCGGATTGCTGTCGAAGACGGCAATTTTCACGATGCCCGCCTTCTGAATATCATCTAATTTATCGGCCTGTGCAGCACCAGAAACGGAAGCCAACCCGGCCAATAAAGTCACTGTTAAAATCTGCTTTTTCATTCCCTGCCCCTTAATATTGCTGTATTAACCGCAGGCTATCAGCAGGGCGAAAACGCGGGAAATAACATAAATAGCTATAATATAACCTTATGTTACTTCGGTATTCTGGCAGATTATCCTGATTCAAGTACAGCTAGGTAGAGTGATGGAAAGCGACAGGAAATCTCCTATTCAGACTTTTTCGGAAGAGATAACGGCAGCCAGGCACAGTATTACTACGGTTTAAGTGTAAGGAGCGGGAGCAGCATCTGATTGTTTTGCATCCACTCAACCGAATGTTCGCACTGATATGCAATAATTCTTTTTATCGTTGCGAAATCATCCAGCAGGTTCCGGTTGATTATAGGTTCGTGATGAGCAATGCGGTTGCGCAGTTTTCTCACAGTTTCTAAATCATTATAGAGATTCTGACGCAGCTGCGCGGCACTCAGGCCCTGTGCGACGACATGAGGGAAAGCGGTTAGTATGTGATTGTTCCATAAGCGAGTATCAAATCTTCCGGTCAGCATTTTTTGCCAGAAAACAAACTTTAGTTCAGGGATAACTTTTCCCGTCGTTGGCTGATTTCGTCGCCCACTAATCAGATCATCTTTTGGCTTATAGCCATGGATAGGGATCGGTAGGCTTCGCTCAAAACCAATGGACCAAGGCCATCTGTCCCCGTATACCGTTTCAATGACTTCAGAAATAGCATTGCGCGTGAGGACTTCGCACACATGAAGAGGAACAAAAAAAGCGGCTGAGATTTGCGCATTCCACATATAAAGCTTTAAGGCTTTTTCTGTCTGAGGCAAGCCAGTCGGTCCACCGACGATATTTTCATACGTGCCTATTCTGGCCGCAGAGAGGCTATCCTTTATGCTGTTTGACGACATCGTCAATCATCCTTATACTGATCTCACTAGCCACGGGACTTGTTAGCAGTAATGCTTCCCCCCGAGGACAACAGAAGTAGATATACGACAAAGGCTCGCCATATGGTGAGCCTTTGTCGTTCTTATGCTAGTCCGAATGAGCTAGCCTATGCACTTATTTACCATAAGCCTGTAAAGCGCTGTCAAGGTTATCCGCACCGCCGGTTCTGGATGACAACCCTGTCCCCATCATGATCCCGAAAAGTCACACCATCTTTATCCCAGTAAGGGTTGAACGAGCTGACTCTGACAAACCCAGCCTCATCCATTCTTGAACATGCCTCGTCCCATAACACCTTATCCGCGATGTACAAAACCAGTAAATCCTCATCTGATGGAGAAGGTGATACCGGATGGTGGTGGCACTGCGTAAATTCAAGGTGCCAGCCTAAATCACTACGCCCCAACATAGCTCCGCTAAAACCTTCATGGTCTGAAAATGAGCCTAATTTTTTTAGATCAAGCCCACTGCAGTACATTTCACAACTGAGTTTCAGGTTACTAGCTGGTCGCGCTATACGCAGATGGTGAAAATTCATAAAACCTCCGTTGTAATATAACCAGAAATATTTCCCAGCCCTCAGCGTTCATACGCTATGTCAGATGCTTGGTTTATCACAACGCTTCGGCAGTTAAGATAAGCAATTGAATAACGTCCCCTATTTAAGACACGTTGATCCCCTCCACCTATTTTCTTCGCGTATTCAACGCACCTTGTCAGCGTATGCTGACAGCACCAGCCAGGTCATCATCCCCCCAATCAGTCCCCAAAACGCCGCACCGATTCCCCACAACGTCAGCCCTGAGGCGGTAATTAGGAAGGTGACCACCGCAGCATCCCGCTGTTTTTCATCCAGTAAAGCGCGGTACAGGCTGCCTGAAATGGTGCTGAGCAGCGCCAAACCGGCGATAGCGTGAATCAGCGGCTGCGGTAGCGCCGTGAAAAGCTGCCCGATCGATCCGCCAAAAGCACCCGCCAGCAGATAAAATCCACCAGCAGCAACGGCAGCAAGATAGCGTTTCTTCGGATCGGGATGTACATCCGGCCCCATACAGATCGCGGCGGTAATCGCGGCGATACAGACGGAAAAACCACCGAACGGCGTCAAAACCAGCGCGATTAATGCGGTAATACTAATCAGCGGTGATATAGGAACCTGATAGCCAGCGGCTTTCAGCGTGGCAACGCCCGGCGCGTTCTGCGACGCCATCGTGACAACGAAAAATGGAATACCGACACCCAGCAGAGACGCCCATGAAAAATGCGGCGTAATAAACTCCGGTACGGCGAACACCAGCGGCGAATCAGAAAACACAATTTGTCCGCGAAATAAGGCTAGCAGCAGGCCAGCAAGCAGCGTCAGTACAATCGCAAAGCGCGGCAACAGCCGACGGCTGAGCAAATAGGTTATGCACATCGCAAAAGCCAGCCAGAAATCGTGTTGCAGGGAAAGAAAAGCATCCGCGCCAAAGCGCAGCAAAATCCCCGCCAGCATCGCAGCAGAAATAGCCTGCGGAATAACATTCATCAGGCGGGCAAAGAGGCCAGTGATTCCACAGATAAAAATAAGCGCGGAGGCAAACAGGAACACGCCGATCGCCTCATTGATCGAGGTGCCCGGCAGGCTGGTGACCAGCAGCGCCGCCCCTGGCGTTGACCAGGCCGCCAGTATCGGCGCGCGGTAATACAGCGACAGGCTAATAGACGCCAGCCCTTGGGCAATCCCCAGCATGCTTAACCAGCCGCCGATCTGCACCGCACTGGCACCCGCCGCTTCCGCTGCCTGAAAAATGATAGCGGCTGAACTGGTGTAGCCCACCAGCACCGCAACGAAGCCAGCGATGAGGGTCGAAAAGGTGACATCTTTTAGCGCAAATGACGCAGGCATGGTATACCTTCACTCTTGTCGTGCGTTATAACGCACAGAAAGCGTTAACATAACAGCGTGCGCTATAACGCACAAGCAGGAGCCAATATTGATGTCTGATGAGCTAACCCGCCGTATTGGCAATACGTTGAAAACGTTAAGGCAAGAGAAAGGCTGGAGCCTCACACGTGCGGCAGAAGAGACGGGTGTGAGCAAAGCAATGCTCGGCCAGATCGAGCGCGGTGAATCCAGCCCGACGGTCGCCACGCTGTGGAAAATTGCGACCGGCATGAATGTGGCGTTCTCTACCTTTATTGAACCGACGCTCGCAGATGAAGACGTGACCTATCGCTCAGGAGTAGGTTCGACATTCAGGGGGGATGAGGTGGGAATGCACGTGGTTCCCCTCTTCCCCTTCGACGAAAAACTGCGTTTTGATATGTTGGTTATTGAGCTGGCGGCGGGAGCCAGCAGCACCTCATCGGCGCATGAAAGCGGGGTGATCGAGCATATTATTGTGCTGGAGGGACAACTGGAAATGACCGTTGATGGACAGACGCATGTGTTGTCCGCTGGTGACGCCTTGCGCTTTACCGCCGACAGGGAACACCGTTACCACAACCCTGCCGATACCACGGCGCGCTTCCACAATTTGATTCACTATCCTGATAAAAAATAACGCCCTGCAAGCAGGGCGTCAGGCCGTTGACAACTTATTTGCGGAATGAAAACGAGCTTACTCTTCTTCTTTCTTATCTTTCTGCGCCAGCAACTTCTCCAGCGCATCGCCACCCAGGTGACGGAAATCCTGACCTTTGACGAAGTAGAAGATAAATTCGCAGATATTCTGGCAACGGTCACCGATACGCTCGATAGAACGGGCGCAGAACAGTGCGGTCAGTACGCTTGGGATAGTGCGAGGATCTTCCATCATGTGGGTCATCAGTTGACGCACAATCCCTTCGTACTCTTTATCCACTTTTTTGTCTTCGCGATAAATACGAATCGCTTCGTCCAGATCCATGCGGGCAAACGCATCCAGCACGTCATGCAGCATCTGCACGGTGTGGCGCCCTAATGACTCCAGACTCACCAGCAACGGCTGATGCTGATGAGAGAATTTCTCCAGCGCGGTGCGACAGATTTTATCCGCCACGTCACCGATACGTTCCAGCTCGGAGATGGTTTTGATGATCGCCATCACCAGACGCAGATCGCTGGCGGTAGGCTGGCGCTTCGCAATAATGCGCACGCAGGCTTCATCAATCGCCACTTCCATCATGTTAACTTTGGCGTCGCCTTCAATCACCTGCTGAGCCAGATTCGCGTCCTGATTATGCATCGCGGTAATCGCGTCACTCAGTTGTTGCTCCACCAGCCCGCCCATGGTCAGGACCTGCGTGCGGATGTGTTCCAGTTCGGCGTTAAACTGACCGGAAATGTGTTTGTTCAGATTCAGATTATCCATGATGCTTCCCTAATCAACCGTAACGGCCGGTGATGTAATCTTCAGTCTGTTTCTGCCTTGGGGCAGTAAACAGGGTATCAGTATCGCTGAACTCAATCAGCTCACCCAAATACATGAACGCCGTATGATCTGAACAACGCGCTGCCTGCTGCATGTTGTGCGTCACGATGACCACGGTGTAGTCTTTTTTCAGCTCGGAGATCAGTTCTTCAATGCGGCCAGTAGAAATCGGGTCAAGCGCAGAACAAGGTTCATCCAGCAGCAAGACATCTGGGCGAATCGCGATACCGCGCGCAATACATAAACGCTGCTGTTGACCACCAGACAGGCTATAGCCACTCTGGTGCAGCTTATCTTTCGTCTCTTGCCACAGCGCCGCTTTGGTTAGCGCCCACTGAACGCGTTCATCCATATCGGCACGAGACAGCTTTTCAAACAGACGTACACCAAACGCGATGTTGTCGTAAATCGACATCGGGAACGGCGTCGGCTTCTGGAACACCATGCCGACTTTGGCACGCAGCAGCGCGATATCTTGCTTATCCGTCAGGATGTTATTGCCATCCAGCAGGATATCGCCTTCGGCGCGCTGCTCAGGATAGAGCTGGTACATTTTGTTCAGCGTACGCAGCAGCGTGGATTTACCACAGCCGGATGGGCCGATAAACGCGGTAACCTGATTCGCGGCAATATCCAGCGTAATGTTTTTCAACGCATGGAATTTTCCGTAATAGAAATTCAGATCGCGAACCTGGATTTTGTTGGATGTCTCAGTAGCCATACTCATCAAGACTTCTCTCTTTTTCCTGGCGCTGCCAGGCAGCACCTTGAATTTATTTAATGTTTCTCAGAAAACGACGCTTTCTTAGCGAATTAGTTCTTCTTGGCAGAGAAAATAACGCGCGCCAGAATATTCAGCAGCAGCACGCACATCGTAATCAGCAGTACCCCTGCCCAGGCCAACTGTTGCCACTCCACAAACGGGCTCATGGCAAACTTAAATATGGTGACCGGCAGGTTAGCAATCGGATGCATCATATCCGTGCTCCAGAACTGATTCGACAGAGACGTAAACAGCAACGGTGCGGTTTCCCCAGCGATACGTGCGATGGCCAGCAATACCCCAGTGATAATGCCCGATACCGATGCCTTCAGCGTAATCGCAGAAATCATTTTCCATTTCGGCGTACCCAGTGCATAAGCCGCTTCGCGCAGGCTATCCGGTACCAGTTTAAGCATGTTCTCGGTGGTACGAATCACAATCGGCACCTGCAACAACGCCAGCGCAATTACGCCTGCCCAGCCGGAGAAGTGCTGCATTTTTGCCACCACCAGCGTGTAGACAAACAGCCCCACCACAATCGACGGTGCTGACAGCAGAATGTCGTTGATGAAACGAATCACTTCGGCGATCCAGGATTTACGACCGTATTCCGCCAGATAGATGCCCGCCATAATCCCCAGCGGCGTCCCCAGCAGCGTCGCCCACAGGATCAGCAATCCACTCCCGACGATAGCATTCGCCAATCCACCACCCGCCGTATTAGGCGGCGGCGTCATTTCGGTAAACAGCGCCAGAGACATGCCATCCACGCCTCGGGTCACGGTCGAAAACAGGATCCAGACCAGCCAGAACAGGCCAAACACCATCGTGGACATGGATAAAAACAGCGCAATGCGGTTTTTCTGGCGGCGCCAGGCCTGCATTTTACGCCGCGAACGCTCCAGTGCAGCGTCTTGCTCTATGCCTAATATAGCCATTAGCGCGTCCCCTCATTTTTAGCCAGACGCATAACCATCAGCTTTGAACATGCCAGAACAATAAAGGTAATCACAAACAGAATCAGCCCTAACTCCATCAGCGCCGCCGTGTGCAGGCCGGATTCGGCTTCGGCGAATTCGTTCGCCAGCGCAGAGGTAATACTATTGCCTGGCATATACAACGACGCGCTGTCGAGCTGGTAGGTGTTACCGATGATAAAGGTCACCGCCATGGTTTCCCCCAGGGCACGCCCCAGTCCCAACATCACCCCGCCGATCACGCCGTTTTTGGTATAAGGCAGCACAATGCGCCAGATGACTTCCCACGTTGTACAGCCAATACCGTAGGCAGATTCTTTCATCATCACTGGCGTTTGCTCAAACACATCACGCATCACCGCCGCAATGTACGGGATAATCATGATGGCCAGAATGACGCCAGCCGCCAGAATACCGATCCCGAATGCTGGGCCGGAGAACAGCGAGCCAACAATAGGAATACCGGACAGGACGTTGCCTATCGGTTGTTGGAAGTATTTGGCAAACAGCGGAGCAAAAATAAACAGCCCCCACATGCCGTAAACGATACTCGGAATGGCCGCCAGCAATTCAATCGCCACGCCAAGCGGACGCTTCAACCAGGCTGGAGCCAATTCGGTCAGAAATAGCGCAATCCCAAAGCTAATCGGGATTGCAATAATCAATGCAATCAGTGAGGTCACGACAGTACCGTAAATCGGAACCAGTGCACCAAACTGTTCTGCGGGCGCGTCCCACTCTTTCGTCCACAAGAAGGCAAAACCGAACTTCTCGATGCTGGGCCAGGACGCCACCATCAGGGAAACAATGATGCCACCCAATAGCAGTAGCGTGACCAGCGCCGCCAGTTTTACCAGCGTGCTGAAGAGGATATCGCCATACTTTCCCGGGGCTTTGATAGTTGGCTTGTACTCCGCCATACGTCTCTCTTCTCGTTTTAACTACATTTGATAAACTGTTGAAGGCAGAGAGGTTGCTATCACCTCTCCGCCCCGATACGACTTGTTATTCCACTACGTATTTCCCAGAACCTGACAACCTCATCGTGCTCTGGTTATCAACACGACGTGTCGATACACTAATTAGTACAGTGCTTTGCCGCTGCTGTCTTTTACCTGAGTTTTCCAGGCTGCACGGATTTGCTCAACCACTTCTTTTGGCAGCGTGGCGTAATCCAGCGCTTCGGCTTGCTCACCGCCTTTCTTGAACGCCCAGTCGAAGAATTTCAACACTTCAGCGCCCTGCTCAGGTTTTTCCTGTTTGGTGTGAACCAGGATGAACGTGGTTGAGGTGATCGGCCATGCGTCAGCGCCTTTCTGGTTAGTCAGGTCTTGAGCGAAAGACTTGCTCCAGTCGATCTCTTTGGCTGCGTTGCTGAAGCTTGCGCCAGTCGGGCTAACCGATTTGCCATCGGCAGAAATCAGTTTGGTGTAAGTCAGGTTGTTCTGCTTCGCATACGCGTATTCTACGTAACCGATAGAACCAGGCAGACGCTGTACGAAGGCCGCGATACCATCATTACCTTTACCGCCCAGGCCGGTCGGCCAGTTCACGGTAGAACCTGCACCAATCTTCTCTTTCCACTCTGGGTTCACTTTTGCCAGGTAGCTAGTGAATACGAAAGACGTACCAGAACCGTCAGCACGACGAACCACAGCGATGTCCTGATCCGGCAGTTTGGCATTCGGGTTCAGTTTGGTGATTGCTGGGTCGTTCCATTTTTTGATGTTACCCAGGTAAATGTCACCCAGCGTTTTACCATCCAGCGTCAATTCGCCAGATTTGATACCAGGAACGTTCACTGCCAACACCACACCACCGATAATGGTTGGGAACTGGAATAAACCATCCTGTGTTAATTTGTCGTCAGCCAGAGGCGCGTCAGAAGCACCAAAGTCGACCGTTTTAGCGATAATCTGTTTTACACCGCCAGAAGAACCGATGCCTTGATAGTTAACTTTATTACCCGTTTCTTTTTGATAGGAGTCAGCCCATTTGGCATAAACAGGCGCAGGGAATGTCGCACCGGCACCGGTGAGGTTAGCAGCAGCTAAAGCAGAAAATGCCGTCAGAGAAAAGGTTGCCGCAACAACACTGGCAAGAGTGGTACGCATCAGTTTCATAATCCCTCCTGTGGGATACTCAAACGTGTCGACGTAACGTCGTTATCTATCAGAGTTATCAAATCAGAATGTAGTTCGCAGGAGGAAAAATAGGACAATTTGGTGACAGTAAAATGTACGCAGTGTGACAGTTTTATGACAGTGACGCAGAGTGCAGGAAAATTCAGGCATCACCAGCCAGAACAGGCGTTCTGACTGGTGCAGGGGATCGGTCAGTGAGTCTAGTTATGGCTAAGTAATTTGCACGGCGTAGTCGTGGCAGTAACAGCCAATCTTGCCAGCAAAAGTTTGGCCACTCATCATGTTGCCAGATCCAGTCTACGGTCATCGATAATCTCGTTGATTCTGTGTCGCGGGCAAGCAGTGCAATGCCAAAAATGAGCCAAATTGCGGCAACGATGAGGCCGCCACCATTCTCGGGGGCATCGTGGATCCCCCGAGCTATCCAGGCGGACCAGGCAACCGGAATGGCGGCATTGATAGCACCCCACAGGGTCAGCATCAGCACATGACGCCGCTCATGGTGGGCGCAGACCCGAGTGACCAGCAGGCTGGCGACGACGGCGAAGAGGCCCGAGATGGAGATGGCAAGGCCTGCCTGGCCATCGCTGGCACCGAGATCGCGGGCGATCGGGGTCAGTAGGCTGACCGGCATAAACTCGGCGGCGATCAGCAGAGGGACATGGCCCCCACGGCCCCCCAATGTTCTTGTACTGCGGGGAGGGATTCGACAGTGGCATGATGAGTCTTCATTTTAGGACCTGATATTGAAGGGTGGAGGTGCGTCATTGGAAGGCTTCAATGGTGCGTGTTTCAGTGGTCATTGCCGATCAGCTTACGTGCAGCAGACACGTCATGTGATACCGCATCCGATGGAAAATGCGCGGCGGGATGGCCCGCCGCGTGCTTGGTCTTTACTTCAGGTTGGTCTTGAAGAACTGCTCAAACTGACCAAAGGGGATCTTGCCTGCCACGTTATCGTAGAGATCAACATGGTTGGCGCCCAGTACCACGACCAGTTCTTTTTGCTGACTTCCCACGGCCTTGAAGGCATCTTCGGCAAAGTAGCGCGAGTGGGCGTTCTCGCCGGTGACGACAAGCGTAGGAATCTTGATCTCGCTGGCATAGCTCAACAGTGGCATATTCATAAACGACAGGGGCATGGTGGTGGTCCAGGCTCCATTGGAGTTCACCGAGCGGGAGTGGAACCCGCGTGGCAAACGGTAGTAATCGAAGAACTCCTTGAGTACCGGATGCGGATTGTCCGGCAGTGCCTCTGGCAGGGTCCGGCTGGCTGCCGTGACGTTACCCTTCTGGTCGACATAGAGATCGTGATTGCTATGGGCAAATGAGCCACTTTCTGCGTCTTGCCAACGTTGTTCGTTCAGGTGTTTCAATATGGCGCGGCGATCGGCAGTGGTGTAACGATCCTTGCCATCGCCCACCCCATGCCCCATGGCTCGACTCATGTCATACATTACGCTGGTCGCCACGGCTTTGATGCGAGTATCCGCGGCTGCGGCATTGAGGGCCATACCACCCCAGCCGCAGATCCCCAGCAAACCGATCCGAGTACGGTCCACTTCCTCTTGCAAGCCAAGGAAATCGACGGCTGCGCTGAAGTCTTCGGTATTGATGTCGGGTGAGGCCACATCGCGCGGTTGACCGCCGCTTTCGCCGGTGTAGGAGGGGTCAAATGCCAGAGTGACGAACCCGCGCTCGGCCAGAGTTTGGGCATAGAGACCGCTCGACTGCTCCTTCACCGCGCCAAAGGGGCCGCCCAGAGCTATGGCCGCTAGCTTGGCGTTTCCCCGGTTCTTCGGCAGATAGAGGTCAGCGACCAGGGTGATGCCATAACGGTTCTTGAAGCTCACCTTGCGATGCTCGACTTTGTCGCTCTGGGCAAAAGTCTTGTCCCATTGGGTCACCATTGAGACGGGTTCAGTGGGATTGGCAGTCTGTGCATGACTCATTGTGGATACTCCGGTTAATGCTGCGCCCAGCAGCAGGGCAGACGCGATAGCTGTCAGCTTCTTGGGGAGGACATTCATGGCAAAACTCCTTGAAATCGGGTTTCTGATCCGTGGTACTGGATTGATGGTGTTGTGAACCATAAGCTACATTCTAGTTAGAACCATTTGTGATGATTAGATCGGTTTTTTTGATAACATTAATGTGTATGTGTTCTTAATTCGGACGTCCAATAGGCGTTGAACAAGCCATGGCTGGCTGAAAAAAGTGTGGGTGGAACAAGATGACAAGCCGCGAAAATTACAACGATCTCCACGTTTTCATGCTGGTTGCCCGGGAAGGCAGCTTTACCCGGGCAGCAGCCAGATTGGGACTGGCTCAGTCCGGGATCAGTCGTACAATCCGCGATCTCGAGGTCAGGCTCAGGGTGCAATTGTTGGTGCGCACCACCCGCAGCCTGTCACTGACCCAGGCTGGCGAGCAGTTATACCGCACGGCAATGAGCGGCTTTCAATCCCTGGATGCGGGGCTTGCCACGCTCGCACATTTTCGCGATATCCCTTCAGGTACTGTGAGGATCAATGCCAGTCAGCACGCCATTGAAAAGGTGCTGCTGCCTAAGCTGGTCATCTTCAGGCAGCACTATCCTGATATCCGTCTGGAGCTCATCAGCGAAAGCCGCTTCGTGAATATCATCGATGAGCGCTTCGATGCCGGTGTGCGTCTGGGGGGCGAGGTGGACGAGGGGATGGTGGCCGTGCGCATCACCCCGGATATGGAGATGGTGATGGTGGGGACGCCGGATCATTTTCTGCAATACGGCTTTCCGCAGACGCCAGCCGAGCTAGCGGTCCACCCCTGCATTGCCTACCAGTTTGCCGATGGCAGCCTATATCAGTGGGAGCTTTGGCTCGAGGGTAAGCCCATCAAGCATCGGCCAGAGGGGCAGTGGGTCTTTTCCGACAGCTATATGGAAGCAGCAGCTGCAAAAATGGGATTAGGGTTGGCCTATGTGCCGGAGGAGCTAGTTGCCACTGAGCTTGAACACGGAAAACTAATCAGGGTGTTGCAACAGTTTAGCCACCGCTTGGACGGTCTATATCTTTACTACCCTCATCGCAATGCGTCGCCAGCTTTGAGAGCGGTTATCGATACATTAAAGATATAGATTAGGTGATTTCAGTCTGCGTTAATTAAAAAGGGGCTTCCCAAATTAGTCGTAAGAATGCTTATCCAGCCCCAAGTGACCGTTATAATGTGGGTGGGCTGCCTGTCAGTGATGGTCGTGGTGAACTTAGTTGTTCATGACATTGGCATCAATCCAGAGGGGGAGCGAACCACGGCTCGCGCTCTTCTCCCTCACCGTCGGTTTATAGACGATTGTTCAAGAAGGAGACTTCAACTCCGGTAAAGGAACGCTAATGTCGGCCAAGCTTGCCTCGTTATATTTTACATTCCCCACAATTATTTCATTCGGCACTGCGTCGCCCCAGGTTTTCATTGACTCCAACACACCGCGTAAACCTTCTCCCAGCGGAGTGAGTTCGTAAACAACGCGCGGCGGTGTTTCTGCATAGGCAGTGCGAGTGACCAATCCGTGCGCCTCAAATTTTTTCAGCCGATGAGTCAGGGTATGCGCACTTATGCCTGGCAGGGCATCTCGTAGTTGCGTGAAACGCTGGGGGCCAAGGAGCAATTGCCGCACAATTAAGGTCGCCCATGGTCCATCAAGAAGGACTAAAAACCGAGCGACTCCACAGCAGGGAACTTTATTTTCATTCATGGCAAAACATCTCTAATAGTGCATTTGACGTAACCTATCTTAGCACAGCACTATTAATAGTCTGTTTATTTAACCATAGAGGTGTTTATGACATACGTAGTTCACGGCGCAACTGGCGCACAAGGATCCCCCCTGTTTAGAAAATTGGTGGCTGAAGGTAAAAATGTAACGGCTGCGATTAGGCATCCACAAAATCTTGAATCGGGTTCAGCCGTAGCGGTGGATCTCACGTCCGTTCAATCCTTGGTTGCGGCGTACTTGGGTGCGAAAGGCGTTTTTATCCATTTGCCATTAGGGCCTGAAAGCCTGCGCCTGCAATATGCACAGAATATCGCAGAGGCAGTTGGGCTTGCCCGCCCAAAACGGGTGGTAATTTCTACTAGCGGATGGGTATTGGGTGATTCAGAGGATAAAAGTGCGCTAGCCGAATTGATCCGTGGAGTTGAAGCAACAGGCGTCTCTAGCGCGATAATTGCGCCACGTTTATATCTCGAAAATTTGCTGTTACCGATAGTGATTGAGGCAGTGAAAACTGAAGGCGTTCTCCCTTATCCACTACGAGCAGATTACCCAGTTTCCTGGTGTTCGCATCTGGATGTTGCTGATGTCGCAGCGGCACTTTTGATGAGCGATGCGATCACAGGCGTCGTTGAGATTGGTCAGTTACCGGCTGTTACTGGTGATGAACTTGCGAAATCATTCGCTAATCATTTGGGGCGAGAAGTCAGTTATACGAGTTTGACTCCGAAAGAATTTGGGGAGCGCTTGGCAGTATTGTTTGGTGCGGCGGTAGCGGCTGACGTTGTTGCAGGTTACGAAGCAAAAGCGCTAACCAAAGATTCTGCAATCAATGTAAAAATAAGTGCGCAGCAACTATTGAGTATTCATCCGCGCACAGTCGAACAGTGGTTAGTTGATATTGGCGTGTAAAAAGTTATCGCCTTTCATCACTAACACATGAAGAAACTGCCCCCCAGTCTTGCGACGTAGTGGATGAAAATCAGGTCAGATTGGGAGAGTCAAAGCCTGTTGAGTTCGATGATTATTAAGATTTTCTAATTATTGAAAATTGAACAGGGGTAATAAATTTGTGAGTTGTCCGCAATATCGTGGAACGATAAGGGCTGTTGATTGAGGTCAAGAGCCCTGTTTTATCGTGTTGATTGCTCTGTTTTAAGCAAGAGTCCGTGGCTTTGATTACAGAAGCAAGCCACCAGCCAGCGTTTACTTGACGCCGGAGCATTGGTAGCGGTGTTGCCAGAGTTCGTACCACCGCCACGACAAGTTTCTTTGTTGCTTCCGCACCGCAGGCATATTGCACCACGGGTGGATGCTGTCATTAATTGGATTATTCAAGTCACCCAGACGATGATAAAGGTAAGCTGACCACTGTCAGTATGAGAAAGATTGAGCTGCCAGAACGCTTACCATTAATTGAACCCATCGCCCGAGCCAATAGTTATGTCAGACGCCATTACCCTCGATCAACGCCGAATTTTTATTGCCGCTGCCGAGACGGGTAATACCGATCAATTAAGGATCGGCTGAACGCTCCAGTTATTGTGTAAAAATCCGAAAATCACCCTCGTTTCCGGATTTTTTTATGCTTATTGCTCAGGCTCTTAATCTTATCTCCTGCTAAAACGCCACCCGTAACCCCTGACTTCTTTGGGTGACTTTCTTGACCCAGCGCTCATTTAACGTTGTCTTTAAGAGTCCGAGATTGTCACTCTGCATAAACATCGTCTCCCGCTGGAAATGATGGTCTGGTACATTGTGGGTATGGTGCTGGAGTGTAAAGATCCTCCTTATCAGATAGTTAACCGCCTTGATATTATGCTGCTGGCCTACAATCTGGTGAACTGTCAGATGAGAAAGATGGCGAGTCAGTTGCTTAATTGAGTTGCATTCCCTTCATCGATATCCTGGTATTGTTGTTTGTTATTCATATTAAGAACTAATCAATATGGGTAAACCAATATACCCAATAAATTTTGATAAGGAGAATGCGGTGGACTTAAAATAAGGGGGATAAAAAATGAGATGAACTATCAAAATAAGCAGAGGTAAATAACACAATCGCTATTTACCTCCGTTTTTAAAAATTACTCTACCGTAACGGATTTCGCCAGGTTACGTGGCTGATCGACATCGGTGCCTTTAATCAGCGCGACGTGATAAGACAGCAACTGCAACGGCACCGTATAGAAGATTGGCGCAATCACTTCTTCGATATGCGGCAGTGGAATAATCTTCATATTTTCGCTGCTGGTGAAACCGGCATCTTCGTCAGCGAAGACATACAGCTCACCGCCGCGCGCCCGAACTTCTTCGATGTTGGATTTCAATTTTTCCAACAGCTCGTTGTTCGGTGCCACGACAACAACCGGCATATCCGCATCAATCAGCGCCAGCGGGCCGTGTTTCAGTTCGCCTGCGGCATAGGCTTCCGCGTGGATGTAAGAAATCTCTTTCAGCTTCAGCGCCCCTTCCATTGCGATCGGATACTGATCGCCACGGCCGAGGAACAGCGCATGGTGCTTGTCAGAGAAACCTTCCGCCAGAGATTCGATGAGTTTGTCCTGAGACAGCATTTGCTCAATACGCGCTGGCAGCGCCTGCAAACCGTGAACGATCTCATGCTCAATTTTCGCATCCATACCGCGCAGGCGGCCAACACGCGCCACCAGCATCAGCAGAACGGTAAGCTGGGTAGTGAAGGCTTTGGTCGAGGCCACGCCAATCTCTACGCCCGCTTTAGTCATCAGCGCCAGATCGGATTCACGCACCAGCGAGGAACCGGCGACGTTACAGATAGCCAGCGATCCCAGATAGCCCAGTTCTTTGGACAAACGCAGTGCTGCCAGCGTATCTGCGGTTTCACCGGATTGAGACAGGGTAATCATCAGGCTGTTCTTACGCACGGCAGGCTTGCGATAGCGGAATTCGGAAGCAATCTCCACGTCGCACGGAATACCGGCCAGTGATTCAAACCAGTAACGAGAAACCATACCGGAGTTGTAGGATGTACCACAGGCAATAATCTGAACGTGTTCAACCTTCGCCAGCAGCTCATCCGCTTTCGGACCTAACTCAGAAAGATTGATCTCGCCGTGGCTGAAACGCCCTTCAAGGGTGTTCTTGATCGCCATCGGCTGTTCGTAGATCTCTTTCTGCATGTAGTGACGATACGCACCTTTGTCACCAGCATCGTAATTCACTTTTGATTCAATTTCTTCGCGTGCAGCAAGCACGCCGGATTTGTCAAAAACGCGTACATCACGACGGGTGATTTCCGCAATGTCACCTTCTTCCAGGAACATGAAACGGCGAGTCACAGGCAGTAATGCCAACTGATCGGAGGCAATGAAGTTTTCACCCACACCACGGCCAATCACCAGCGGGCTACCAGAACGCGCGGCAACCAGTACGCTCGGATCGCGGTTATCCAACACCACCATGCCATACGCACCGCGCAGCTGTGGGATCACACGCTTAACCACGTCAACCAGCGTTCCGCCGGTCTGCTGCTGTTCGAAATGAACCAGATGAGCAACCACTTCGGTATCGGTTTCAGAAACAAAACGATAGCCGCGACCGATCAGCAGTTCGCGCAGCGGTTCATGGTTTTCGATAATGCCGTTATGGACGATAGTGATATGTTCAGAAACATGCGGGTGTGCGTTCTCTTCAGAAGGTTCACCGTGCGTTGCCCAGCGAGTATGGGCAATACCCGTACCGCCGTGCAGTTCATGCTCTTCGGCTGCCTGAGACAGCACCTGCACTTTCCCCAGACGACGCAAACGGGCGACATTTCCTTCGCTGTCAACAACCGCCAGGCCCGCAGAGTCATAACCGCGGTACTCAAGACGGCGTAAACCTTCCAACAAAATTTCAGCAACATCACGTTGCGCAACTGCGCCTACAATTCCACACATCGATGGTATTCCTATAAAAGTGACATATTGTGTCACCAGGGATGTCTTAGACCTGATTGTTCCGGTTTTTCCGGGTTCCCCGAGCCTTGTAGAGAGTTGGGGATTATTATGTTTTGTTCTGTGCTCAGGGATCGGCCAAAGCACAGGACAAAACCGCCTCCGCTGCGTGCAGAGGCATTAAATATTATTTCTTTTTCACCGGACGTTGCCAGCCGGAAATATGCCGTTGTTTCACGCGACCGACCACCAGCTCATTCTCTGCCACGTCGTGCGTAACCGTCGTTCCCGCACCGATCGTCGCACCGCTGGCTATGCTAACGGGCGCTACCAGCTGACTATCCGAGCCGACAAATACATCGTCACCAATAATTGTTTTGTGTTTATTTGCGCCGTCATAATTACAGGTGATCGTTCCCGCGCCAATATTAACACCGGAACCGATATCCGCATCCCCCAAATAGCTAAGGTGACCCGCTTTTGATCCTTTACCTAAACGCGCTTTTTTCAGTTCGACAAAGTTGCCAACATGCGCACCCTCAGCCAGTTCTGATCCTGGACGCAGGCGGGCAAATGGGCCAACGGTACACTGTGCTTCGAGTACGGCATCTTCCAACACGGAATAAGGGCTGATCTCACAATCATCGCCAATGATGCAGTTTTTGATCACACAGCCTGCACCGATTTTCACTCGGTTACCCAGCTTAACATTGCCTTCCACGACCGTATTGATATCAATCACCACATCGCGACCATGAGTCAATTCGCCGCGCAGATCAAATCGAGCCGGATCGAGCAGCATGACACCCGCCAACAGCAGTTTATCCGCCTGTTCACACTGATAAACGCGCTCCAGCGCCGACAGTTGCAGACGATTATTAACGCCTTCAACTTCGCTCAACCGCTCGGGATGGACCGCTTCAACACGCTGACCTTCTTCCGCTGCCATCGCAATAATATCGGTGATGTAAAACTCGCCCTGTGCGTTGTTGTTATTCAACTGGCTTAGCCAACGCTTCAGATCTTTGCCGTTCGCGATCAAAATGCCAGTATTGATCTCGTTAATCTGGCGCTGTTCTTCGCTGGCATCTTTATGCTCGACGATCCCGACTACGGCACCCTTTTCACGCACAATTCGTCCATAGCCCGTCGGATCGTCCAGCTCCACCGTCAACAGGCCGATACCGCCCTGCGGCTTAGCCTCGCGTAAACGTCCCAGCGTTTGCGATGAAATCAGCGGCACATCGCCATATAACATCAAAATATCTTCATCATCAACAAAATGAGGCGCGGCTTGCTGCATCGCATGCCCGGTTCCCAGCTGTTCCGCCTGCAATACCCAGTTCAACGCCGGATCGGTCAATTCACGTTTTAGCAGATCGCCGCCGTGGCCATAGACCAGATGAACGTGCTGTGCGCCTGTCGTCATTGCAGCATCAATAACGTGCTGAACCATCGGCTTACCCGCCAGTTTATGCAGCACCTTGGGAAGGTCCGAATACATACGGGTCCCTTTACCCGCAGCAAGGATTACCACACTCATCGAACTATTTGACATAAGTATCCTGACAATACGGAGCCACCGCTCCGCAAGAATAAAATGGCCAGCCTGCTACGGCATGAATAACCAGAGTTTACCGAAACTACTGCTTAACGCGGATACTTTTTGGTGAGTTTTTTCTGAAAATTTCACTCAAAACGGCGAATGTTCATAAGGAGAAGAAACGGACACCGTGCTATCGACATCAACAGAAATGACACAGAGCTTCATAAAAAACAGACTTTGTTTTTAAGTATTTCCATTTGTGACACACACAAAAGAAACAGCGTTTCATTTATAGCAATATACGCGGGCAAATAATTCAATAACGAAGGAGATACAATGAAACGTTGTTCTTCACAAAAATGTGATTCATTACGGAAACACCGTTCTTCACGCCTCGCAGCCGTCGCGTTGACGAATGCATTACTTTTCAGCTTCAGTACACACGCCGCGACAGAATCATCGCCAGTCTGGCACGGTGTCGCCTTTGGCCAATCGACAGACGTCAACTTCTCATCCAATGTCCTGCCGGAAAAAGTTGGTGTTAATAACGTCACCATTAACGGCAAAAAATTATCACCGGGGGATAATGCTGATTTATCCACACCGATCACGATCGAGAGCCGTGGCGGAAAGATTGCCAACACCCATGACGGGCTGACGTTCTTCTATACGCAACTGCCTGCGAATGTGAACTTTACACTTCAGTCTGATATTACTGTGGAACAGTTTGGGCCAGAAAATGGCGCCAAACCGGCAGCTCAGGAAGGCGCGGGGATTCTGGTGCGCGATATTATCGGCGTGCCGCGTCAGGAACCGCTGAAAGAAGGGTATGAGGAATTCCCTGCGGCATCCAACATGGTGATGAACGCCATCATGACGCAGGATAAAAAGTCTCATACCGAAATCAAACTACAGGCAATTTTACGTAATGGCGTCACACAACCGTGGGGCAACGCCGGCGCGAAAATTACCAAAACCAGCTATCAGGAAAATGTAAATCTAGAGCAAACGCCAACGTTCCGTCTGAAACTGGAACGCACCAACGACGGCTTCATTACCTCTTATGCGCCGAAAGGGACGGACAACTGGGTATCAAAAGAAGTCAAAGGCGCGGACGTCGTCACCAAGCTGGATAAAGACCATTACTACGTCGGTTTCTTTGCTTCCCGTAACGCCAAAATTACCGTCAGCAATGCACAGTTGACCACGACACCAGCGCAAACCAAAGCCTCACCGGAGTTTAAAGCCAAGGATTATGATCCTTTGCTCCAGGTTATGTCATCGCCTAAAACCACCAGCGAACACTATGTGGTTCAGGCCAGAGCCAATTACAATGGCACGATCGCGGTGTCGCAAGATGGTAAATCTCTGGGTGAAGCGAAGCAGGTAAAAGCGGGAGAAACCTTATCTCTGCCAGCGAAAATTGCTGGTAACGGCGCTGAGTTCAAGATTGCCTACCAGCCTACGGAAGGCGATGATAAAGCAGTAAAAGAGAGCACGTTCAAGGTTGAAAGAGTAGCCTATGCAGACGCTAAAAATCTGTATGTTTCGCCACAAGGTTCAGCCAGCAATGACGGCAGTAAAAATGCACCGATCGATTTAGCCAGCGCCGTCGCGGCGCTACCAACTGGTGGCACCATCTGGCTCAACGATGGCGATTACAGCGCGGCTGAAATCCCTGTCAGCGCCAGCGGCCAGAAAAAAACCGTCAAGAACCTGTTTGCTGTCGGCAATAAAGCCGTCATTCATGGCCTGCAGTTGAAAGCGAGCCATTGGCATGTTAAAGGGATTGAAATTACAGAGAAACCATTCCGTATCGAAGGGAGCTATAACACTATCGAACGTGTTCTGGCGCACCACGCTGACGATACGGGTATTCAGGTGACCTCGACGGCAGATGTAGGCAGACCACTGTGGGCCAGCCATAACCTGATTCTGAATTCAGAATCTCACAGCAACCAGGATCCAGGCAAAATTAACGCCGACGGTTTCGCGGTGAAAATGCGTGTGGGTGAAGGCAACGTGATCCGCGGTGCGTTCTCGCACAACAACATCGATGACGGCTTCGACCTGTTTAACAAAATTGAAGACGGCGCCAACGGCGTTGTGGTGATCGAGAATTCAATTGCCATGAACAACACCAGCAACGGCTTCAAAATGGGTGGAGAAGGCCAGCCAGTAGCACATCAGGTTAAACACAGCATTGCTGTGGGCAACAAACTTGATGGCTTCACTGACAACTTCAACCCTGGCGCCTTGATCGTTGAAGACAACATCGCGTTAGATAACGAACGCTTTAACTTTATCTTCCGCCCAAGCCCTTACTCTGGCCCGGAAAAACAAGGCGTCTTCAAGAACAACATTTCGCTGAAAACCAAAGCGGGTAAATATGATGATGCGGTTGTCGGCAATATCGATAACACCAACTATTTCATCAAAGAAGACCGTTCGGTTAACGCGCAAGGCAAGGAAATCACCGTAAATAACTTCGTATCCGTTACCGTTCCGGAGACGTTTACGCGTGATGCCAAAGGCAATCTGGTACTTGGCGATTTCCTGAAGAAAAAATAAGGTATTTTCAGACTATTGAAAAGCCCTTTTTGCAGAACGAAAACGGGGATAATGGAATAGAAGAGTAAAGCGTCCGCGCCATGGACAAAAACGTCAGGAACGTTTTTGAACGTCGCTAGCGACGGCCCTGAAAGGGTGAATCTCAGGGATGAGATTCATATTGCGCGGCTCGAGCGTACATGGACGTATTCACAGCGTCTTTACGATCTATCCGTTACTACCGCTCGACGCACTTTGTCATACCCAACATGCCTGCTCTCGCAGCATTTTTATCTCGGCGTATAACATCACCTTAAATGAAAAAGGCCAGTCAGTGTGAACTGACTGGCCTTCAATTATTGCAAGCTTATCTGTTACATCGCTTTTCTGGTCAGCTCGATAACACGCAGCTTCGCAATCGCTTTAGTCAGCTCTGCGGAAGCCTGAGCATAATCCACATCGCCATGCGAATTGCGGATATGATCTTCGGCTTTGCGCTTCGCTTCCAGCGCACGTGCTTCATCCAGATCCTGCCCACGGATAGCGGTATCAGACAGTACGGTGACCATATTCGGCTGCACCTCAAGGACGCCGCCAGAAAGATAGATATACTCTTCCTCACCGTGCTGCTTAACGATACGAATCATACCCGGCTTAATGGCAGTGAGCAGAGGGGCATGTCCCGGATAAATACCCAGTTCGCCTTCGCTCCCCGTTACCTGGATCTTCTGCACCAGACCGGAGAACATTTGCTGTTCTGCACTCACGACATCCAGATGGTAAGTCATAGCCATGTCACCCTCCTACAAGGCGTTACAGTTTCTTGGCTTTTTCCACGACTTCTTCAATGGAACCAACCATATAGAACGCCTGCTCTGGCAGGTGGTCGTATTCGCCTTCCATAATCCCTTTAAAGCCACGAATAGTGTCTTTCAGGGAAACGTATTTGCCCGGAGAACCGGTAAATACTTCCGCTACGAAGAACGGCTGAGACAGGAAGCGCTGAATCTTACGCGCACGGGATACCACCAACTTGTCTTCTTCAGACAGCTCGTCCATACCCAGAATCGCGATGATGTCTTTCAGTTCCTGATAACGTTGCAGAATAGACTGCACGCCACGAGCAACATCATAGTGTTCCTGACCAACAACCAGCGGATCCAACTGACGGCTGGTGGAATCCAGCGGGTCAACGGCCGGGTAGATACCCAGAGAAGCGATCTGACGGCTCAGTACCACGGTTGCATCCAAGTGAGCAAAGGTGGTGGCTGGTGACGGGTCAGTCAAGTCATCCGCAGGAACGTAAACGGCCTGAACGGAGGTGATAGAACCGGTTTTGGTTGAGGTGATACGTTCTTGCAGAACGCCCATCTCTTCCGCCAGCGTCGGCTGATAACCTACCGCAGAAGGCATACGACCCAGCAGTGCAGATACTTCCGTACCGGCCAGGGTATAACGGTAGATGTTATCGACGAACAGCAGTACGTCACGGCCTTCATCACGGAATTTTTCCGCCATGGTCAGACCGGTCAATGCTACGCGCAGACGGTTACCCGGCGGCTCGTTCATCTGACCATACACCAGTGATACTTTATCGATTACGTTGGAGTCGGTCATTTCGTGGTAGAAGTCGTTACCTTCACGGGTACGCTCACCAACACCTGCAAACACGGAGTAACCGGAGTGCTCGATCGCGATGTTACGGATCAGCTCCATCATGTTTACGGTTTTACCTACGCCCGCACCACCGAACAGACCCACTTTACCGCCCTTGGCAAACGGACACATCAGGTCGATAACCTTGATACCGGTTTCCAGCAGTTCCTGTGAGTTTGACAGCTCTTCATAGCTCGGAGCTGAACGGTGGATAGCCCAACGCTCTTCTTCGCCGATGTCGCCTTTCATGTCGATGGGATCGCCCAATACGTTCATGATACGACCCAGCGTTGCTTTACCTACCGGCACTTCGATCGGGTGGTCCAGGTTATTCACGTTCAACCCGCGACGCAGGCCGTCAGAAGAACCCATTGCGATACAACGAACAATGCCGCCGCCCAACTGCTGCTGCACTTCCAGCACCAGTTTTTCAGCGCCGTTCTCTACCTCAAGCGCATCGTACACCTTCGGTACGGCATCTTGCGGGAACTCGACGTCCACCACGGCGCCGATTACCTGGATAATCTTTCCAGTAGCCATCTTGAATCCTCTACGTAATTCGACAATACGTAATTCGTAAACCTGCTTTAAACCGCGGAGGCTCCCCCGACGATTTCGGTGAGTTCCTGGGTAATGCTGGCCTGACGAGCTTTGTTGTATACCAACTGCAGCTCTTTGATCAGGCTACCGCCGTTATCGGTCGCGGCTTTCATCGCAACCATTCGCGCGGCCTGCTCACTAGCCAGATTTTCTACGACGCCCTGATAAACCTGAGATTCTACATAACGGCGCAGCAGGGTATCCAGCAGCGACTTAGGATCGGGTTCATACAGGTAATCCCAGGCTTTCTTCTTCAACTCACCGTCATCCGAAGGCGGTAACGGTAACACTTGAACAACAAGCGGTTCCTGAGACATGGTATTAATAAACTTGTTGCTGACGATATACAGCTTGTCCAGACGACCTTCGTCATAGGCTTGCAGCATAACTTTAACCGGGCCGATCAATTCTGATACGGAAGGGTTGTCCCCCATACCGGTAACCTGAGCAACAATGTTTCCGCCTACCGAACCGAAGAAAGAGACCGCTTTGGAACCAATTAGCGCTAAATCAGTTTCAACGCCTTTGTCGCTCCAGGATTTCATATCAGCCAGGAGTTTTTTGAACAGGTTAATGTTCAAACCACCACACAGACCACGGTCAGTAGACACCACCAAATACCCAACGCGCTTAACATCGCGTTCTTCCAGGTACGGGTGTTTATATTCCAGATTTCCTAACGCAAGGTGACCAATCACATTGCGTATGGTTTCCGCATAAGGACGGCTGGCCGCCATACGATCCTGCGATTTACGCATTTTGGAAGCGGCGACCATTTCCATTGCTTTGGTGATCTTCTGCGTATTTTGGACGCTTGCGATCTTACTACGTATCTCTTTTGCGCCGGCCATCTTTGCTTCTCCTCAAAGCCTTGCGGCCTGCTTTACAGCAGGCCACCGGGCGTTACCAGGACTGGGTTGCCTTAAAAGTATCGAGGATGCCTTTAAACTTGCCCTCGATCTCATCGTTATAAGCGCCAGTCTGGTCGATTTGTTGCAGAAGTTCGCCATGCTCACGGTCAGCATAAGCCAACAGTGCCGCTTCAAAGCTACCGACTTTCGACAGCTCAACATCTTCCAGATAACCACGTTCCGCCGCAAACAGAACCAGAGACTGCTGTGCGACAGACATCGGCGCATACTGTTTCTGCTTCAACAGCTCGGTCACTTTCTGACCGTGGCTCAACTGCTTACGGGTTGCATCATCAAGATCGGAAGCGAACTGAGAAAACGCTGCCAGTTCACGGTACTGTGCCAGCGCGGTACGAATACCACCGGACAGTTTTTTCATGATCTTGGTCTGTGCTGCACCACCCACACGGGATACGGAGATCCCTGGGTTAACCGCAGGACGAATACCGGCGTTAAACAGGTTGGATTCCAGGAAGATCTGACCATCGGTAATAGAAATTACGTTGGTCGGAACGAACGCAGAAACGTCACCCGCTTGCGTTTCGATGATCGGCAGAGCGGTCAACGAACCGGTTTTCCCTTTCACTTCACCCTTGGTGAATGCTTCAACGTAATCGGCGTTAACACGCGATGCACGCTCCAGCAAACGGGAGTGGAGATAGAAAACGTCACCAGGATAAGCTTCACGACCTGGCGGACGACGGAGCAGCAGAGAAATCTGACGATAAGCAACGGCCTGTTTAGACAGGTCATCATAAATAATCAGTGCATCTTCACCACGGTCGCGGAAGTACTCGCCCATCGCACAACCGGCATACGGTGCCAGGTATTGCAGAGCAGCAGATTCAGACGCGGTAGCAACAACAACAATGGTGTTTTCCAGTGCGCCATGCTCTTCCAGTTTACGTACCACGTTAGAAATCGTGGAGGCTTTCTGGCCGATAGCGACGTACACACATTTGATGCCGGAATCACGCTGGTTGATGATGGCGTCGATGGCCAGCGCGGTTTTACCCGTCTGACGGTCACCGATAATCAGCTCACGCTGACCACGACCGATTGGAATCATGGCGTCAACGGACTTATAGCCCGTTTGTACCGGCTCATCAACGGACTGACGTTCGATAACGCCAGGCGCAATCGCTTCAACCGCAGAGAAACCGTCGTGATCCAGTGCGCCTTTACCGTCAATCGGTGCACCCAGCGTGTTGACCACGCGACCCAGCAGGCCGCGGCCAACTGGAACTTCAAGAATACGGCCGGTGCATTTTACTTTCATGCCTTCAGCCAGATCCGCATACGGACCCATAACTACCGCACCAACGGAGTCGCGCTCCAGGTTCAGTGCGATCGCATAACGGTTACCCGGCAGAGAGATCATCTCTCCCTGCATCACGTCTGCCAGACCGTGGACACGGATGATTCCGTCGCTGACGGAAACAATAGTACCTTCATTGTGAGCTTCGCTCACCACATTGAACTGAGCAATGCGCTGCTTGATCAGTTCGCTGATTTCGGTGGAATTCAGTTGCATGCTCCAGTCCCCTTAAGACTGCAAGACGTCTGCCAGACGTTCCAGACGACCGCGAATGCTGCCATCTATCACCATATCGCCCGCGCGAATAACCACGCCGGCCATGACAGACTTATCAATTTTGCAATTCAGCTTCACTTTGCGTGACAGACGTTTTTCCATAGCAGCAGCGATCTTCGATAGCTGCTGCTCATTCAACGTATTGGCAGAAATGACATCGACGTCAACCGTCGATTCTAGCGCTGCCCGCAGTTGAATAAATTGTTCCAGTACTTCAGTAAGCACCGGTAAGCGTCCGTTCTCGGCCATTACCCTAATCAGGTTCTGACCGGCTTCATCAAGTTGATCACCACAAACGGCAATGAACGTTTTCGCCAGTTCAATCGGTGCAACTGCACCAGAAAGCAACTCGGCAATTTGCTCATTGCGCGCGACTTCGGCCGAAAACGCCAGCATGTTCTGCCAGCGATCCAAGGCCTGATTCTCAACCGCAAAGTCAAAAGCTGCTTTGGCGTAGGGGCGAGCTACCGTGACAAATTCAGACATCAGCCCCTCCCTCCTTACAGTTCAGCGACCAGTTTATCAACGATGTCGCTGTTAGCAGCTTCATCCACGGAACGTTCAATAATTTTCTCGGCACCAGCAATCGCCAATACAGCAACTTGCTTACGCAGCTCTTCACGAGCACGTTTACGTTCGGCTTCGATTTCAGCCTGCGCCTGCGCCACAATCTTGTTACGTTCAGCTTCCGCTTCAGCTTTCGCCTCATCCAGGATCTGAGCACGGCGTTTGTTCGCCTGCTCGATGATAACCTGAGCATCCGCTTTGGCTTTCTTCAGTTGATCTGTCGCATTGGCCTGAGCCAAGTTCAAATCTTTTTTGGCACGTTCAGCAGAAGCCAGACCGTCAGCAATTTCTTTCTGACGTTTCTCGATGGCTGCCATCATCGGCGGCCATACATACTTCATGCAGAACCAGACAAACAGGACGAACGCAATGGCCTGGCCGAGGATTGTTGCATTAATATTCACAGCACAATGCCTCTTTCAAAGTTAAATAAGTTGATGTTTTAACCTCAGCAGAACACATTCTGCTTAGGCCACCGCAAACATCACATACAGCCCCAGACCAACAGCGATCATCGGGATGGCGTCAACCAGACCCATGACGATAAAGAACTGTGTACGCAGTAAAGGAATCAGGTCAGGCTGACGAGCAGCACCTTCCAAGAATTTACCACCCAGAATGCCGATACCGATCGCAGCACCGATTGCCGCCAAACCCATCATTAACGCGGCAGCCATGTACAGCAGATCCACACTCAGGTTTTCCATGACAGTCTCCAGTTTGTTTCAGTTAAAAACGTTATTTGTTGAAAGAAAATCAATGCTCTTCAGATGCCATCGAGAGATAAACAACCGTCAGAACCATGAAAATAAAAGCCTGAAGCGTAATAATCAAAATGTGGAAAATAGCCCAAGGCACATTTAACAGCCATTGTGACCACCACGGCAACAGACCGGCAATCAGGATGAAGATCAACTCACCCGCATACATATTGCCAAACAGTCGCAAGCCTAAGGAAATAGGTTTGGACAGCAGGCTGACACCTTCAAGAATCAGGTTGATAGGAATAAATACTGGATGGTTGAACGGTTGCATGGTCAGTTCTTTAACAAAACCGCCAAGCCCCTTCATTTTGATGCTGTAGAACAGAACCAGGATAAATACCCCAAGCGCCATCGACAGCGTGATGTTCACGTCAGCCGTCGGCACAGCACGCAGATAAGCATGCGCAGGGTCGTACCCCAGCAGGCTGTAGACACCCGCCCAGGCTTGCGGCAACAGATCGATGGGCAGCAGGTCCATCATATTCATCAGGAAAACCCAGACGAAAATGGTCAGCGCCAGAGGAGCAATCAGTTTGCTTTTGCCATGGAACATATCGCGCACGGTACCATCAACGAAACCGATAACCAGTTCTACGGCGGTTTGCAGCTTACCTGGCACACCGCTGGTTGCACGTTTCGCTACGCGGTGAAAGATAACCAGAAAGAGGACCCCAAGAGCGATGGAGAAAAACATCGAATCGACGTTGATCGCCCAAAAACCCGTCCCGACCTGCAAATGCTGCAAGTGGTGACCGATATACTCTTGCGGAGTAGAGATTTCTCCAGCAGCCATGATGTCTCTTACCCTTTTGTTGTTAATTACGGCAACGATTAATTACGGCCGGTGCCACGATCTGCATAACCAGCACCGATAAATAAGTCAGGCCAAGCGGAAAGAATGCCGCTTTAAACACGCCTAACGCCACCACTAGCAGTGCAATGGTGATAAATACCTTAAGCGCCTCGCCAATCGCGAATGACCAAGCCACCACACGTCCATCAGCAGGCTTGTGTGACTGGTGACGCAAGGCAAACAGCACAAACAACACATTCGGTAACCAGGCTGCCAATCCTCCGCCTAATGCAGAAGCAGCAGCGTTGACGCTATTGAGGCTGAAAACAGCACTCAACAAAGCAAAAGTCACTAACTGTAACAACAGCAGCCTTAAGGCAACTTTTCCGCTGTAAAGGGATACAGGCATGACGTTTGCTCTCTCCGTACCTTTTCAGAGGTATACCGAATGACGTATAAAACTGCCTTTACACCACTGAGTCAAGCAGCAAAAAACGAGCAAATTATACGGGTCATACCTGCGAATTCAATCGATAAGTAGCGAAAAGGTGAACAATTATTTAAATTTCTTTCTGAAGCCCCGTTTTTACTAACAATCCTCGCGACTCGTGTCTGGTGTCATTAATGTCTAAAGGCCTCCAATCTGTGATATGACTCACATAAAAGGGCTTACGAATATTTACAACAGGATGTATTTTTTTTTGTCCTTAGTAATAAAAAGTATTTATTTTATTTTATTTCAATAAGTTAATAAAAAAACCATCCAGAAATCGCAATAAACAAGCTTTCAACCACCTATTGACATTATTGATATCGTTTTTTTACTCAATTAACACAAAAATAACTAAATTTTGATGCCGATGATTTATTTTCGCTCGTTATTATTCAGTGCGAAAGCAAAAGGACAACGCTGAAAAAACGAAGATGTAAAATTTCAGTGATCGCAATGCATTCCAAGACAATGCCACCGATAGACGAGGTGGCATCCTGACATGCAATATTTAGTTATAATTTTTTTGATAAAAAACAAAATTAGTTTGGTTTAAGCACGACCAAATGGCGTTCACCTTCCAGATCGGGAACGGATAAGCGAACCACTTGATCTAATAGGACATCTTGTGGCAAGGATGACAATTCATCCTCTGGAAGTAGGCCTTTTAGCGCATAAAACCGCCCTGTAGGTCTGGCTGGAAGATGGTTGCACCAGTTAATCATGTCCTGCAAAGAGGCAAATGCCCGACTGATCACCCCATCAAAAGGGGGTTCTGCTGGAAACGCCTCAACGCGACTCTGTACTGGCGTGATGTTTTCAAGCTGTAGTTCATGCTGAACCTGACGCAGGAAGCGCACACGCTTACCCAGGCTATCCAGCAAAGTAAAATGCGACTCAGGGCGAACAATCGCCAACGGAATTCCCGGTAACCCAGGCCCGGTACCCACATCGATAAAACGCTGTCCGTGTAAATGTGGCTCAACCACGATACTGTCCATGATGTGGCGGACCAGCATTTGCTGCGGATCGCGTACCGACGTCAGATTATAAGCTTTGTTCCACTTATTCAGCATATCAACATACTGTATCAGAAGATTTTTTTGCTTATCTGAAATCACCATACCAGCCGCGTTTAGCAGATTATCGAGTGTGTTGCGCACAATAAGATCCCGATGAAAAATATGAAGTTAATAATAAAAATAGCCGGATAACCGGCTATTTAGGGGATAAGTTTACCGTAAATCAGGCGCTGCGGCGCAGCAGACCTTGTTTTTTAAGCCAGATCAGTAGAATGGAGATCGCCGCAGGCGTAATACCAGAAATCCGTGAAGCCTGACCGATCGACGAAGGCTTGTGATCGTTCAGCTTTGCAATCACCTCATTGGACAATCCACTCACCTGTTTGTAATCCAGATCGGCAGGCAACAGTGCATTTTCATTACGCTGCTGTTTTTCGATTTCATCCTGCTGTCGAGCAATATATCCTTCGTATTTGACCTGAATTTCAACCTGCTCTGCGGCCTGTTCATCGGTTAATCTTGGAGCAAACAGCGGTAGCGCAGTAAGCTGAACGTAATCCACTTCCGGGCGACGCAGCAGTTCTTCACCGTTCGCTTCACGGGACAACGGCGTTTTCAGCAATGAGTTGACCTGATCTAACTGCTCAGATTGCGGGTGAACGTGAATGTCGCGCAGGCGCTGACGCTCTTTCTCAATATTCTCGAGCTTCTCGTTGAAACGTGCCCAGCGATGATCGTCGACCATCCCCAGCTCGCGACCCATTTCAGTCAAACGTAGATCAGCGTTATCTTCGCGTAGCATCAGACGATATTCAGCACGTGAGGTAAACATCCGGTAGGGTTCTTTCGTCCCCAGTGTACAGAGATCGTCAACCAACACGCCGAGATAAGCTTGATCGCGACGTGGTGACCAACCTTCCTTATCGGCAGCCAGTCGAGCTGCATTCAGCCCAGCTAGCATGCCCTGTGCGGCCGCTTCTTCATAACCTGTTGTTCCGTTGATCTGTCCAGCGAAGAACAGGCCATGAACAAATTTGTTTTCAAGCGTAGGTTTCAGATCGCGAGGATCGAAGAAATCGTACTCAATCGCATAGCCAGGACGAACGATGCGTGCATTTTCCATCCCTGCCATCGAGCGAACAATCTGCCACTGGACGTCAAACGGCAAACTGGTTGAGATCCCGTTAGGATAAATTTCGTTGCTAGTCAGTCCTTCCGGTTCAAGAAAGATCTGATGCGTATTTCGATCGGCAAAGCGCATGACTTTGTCTTCGATCGATGGGCAATAGCGTGGCCCGATCCCTTCGATGATCCCGGCATACATCGGGCTGCGATCCAGATTATTACGGATCACATCATGGGTCTTCTCATTGGTATGCGTGATGTAGCACGGCATTTGTGCTGGATGCTGGCTCGTATTTCCCAGGAATGAGAAAACCGGCATCGGGTTGTCACCGTGCTGTTGTGCCAGCACGCTAAAATCAATCGTTCTGGCGTCAATTCGTGGCGGCGTACCAGTTTTCAGGCGGTTGACGCGCAGAGGCAGTTCACGCAGGCGGCGTGCGAGCGGAATGGAAGGCGGATCGCCTGCACGCCCACCGCTGTAGTTATCCAGCCCAATATGAATTTTGCCATCAAGGAAAGTGCCTACCGTCAACACCACGGCTTTTGCACGGAATTTTAGTCCCATCTGGGTAACTGCACCGATAACACGATCGTTTTCCACGATCAGATCGTCAACAGCCTGCTGGAAGATCGTCAGGTTTGGCTGATTTTCCAAAGCGGTACGGACAGCCTGACGATAGAGCACACGATCCGCTTGTGCGCGGGTCGCTCTGACGGCAGGGCCTTTACTGCTGTTTAGTATCCTAAACTGTATACCTGCCTGATCGACGGCACGCGCCATCAAGCCTCCCATTGCATCGATCTCTTTAACCAGATGACCTTTCCCAATACCGCCGATCGCTGGGTTGCAAGACATTTGTCCCAACGTGTCGATATTGTGTGTGAGCAAAAGCGTCTGTTGGCCCATTCGGGCAGAAGCCATTGCTGCTTCTGTTCCGGCATGACCGCCACCGATCACGATGACGTCAAATGGATCTGGATAAAACATGGTACTGCTCCTCGCATTATCGCGAATGATGAGTGGTGAACGATCGTTATTTGCCCTGGGGAGGCGATTCTACTCAACTTTGAGCCAACGACCAAGTCCGTTGGATCCTCGTTAATTAAAGAAAGATCTTTTTATTTAAAGATCTCTTTATTAGATCTCTTATTAGGATCGTCATGTTGTGTGGATAAGTGATTATTCATATTAAAGATCAAGAGAATGGAGATGATCCTTACCTGTGAATGATCGGTGATCCTAGCCAGTATAAGCTGGGATCTTAATGCGTAGTTATGCACAGGACAAAAAACATACTCGGGTTGTTATTGGGATAACTACGGGTTTTACACCTGAAATAAGCATAGTTATCCACATTCAACTGCCGAATATTTCATCTTATTTGAGTAAATTAACCCACGATCCTAGCCATTCTTCTGCTGGATCTTCTGGAATTTGATGTTGGGTGATGTCGATCTCGAGGATTTCACCGATCCGTTTGGCCCCTAATTGAGCCAGTACACGATCTGCTGTTTGGATCGCGCCACAGAATGTGTCGTACTCTTTACTACCGATCCCCACTGCACCGAAACTCACCTGAGAAAGATCGGGCTTTTGTTGTTCCAACTGTTCAAACAGTGCTTTCAGGTTGTCAGGGAATTCTCCTGCACCGTGTGTAGACGTCACCACCAGCCATATACCGCTTTCAGGTAGTGCATCAAGCGTAGGGCCATGCAGAATTTCAGTGGAAAAATCATCCTTCTCCAGCAGTTCGGCCAAATGTTCTGCAACATATTCGGCACTGCCAAGGGTACTGCCGCTGATTAAGGTAATATCTGCCATAGCGATCCCATCTGATAAAAGACGGGACATTGTACGCTGTGATCTGGCTGGGATCTACCTGTGGATAATATGGGTATAGGAAAAAAGCATTACGGCGCGATCGTCCGCATGATGGGGTTCTGCAGGGAGATGAGTGTTTCAGTGGACTGAATTTCATCAATTGTTTGGATCTTGTTGATAAGCACATGTTGCAGCGCCTCGATCGAGCGGCACATGACCTTAATAAAGATGCTGTAATGCCCAGTGGTGTAGTAGGCCTCGACCACTTCTTCCAGATTGTTCAGCTTCTCCAGTGCAGAGGGATAATCTTTGGCACTTTTCAGAATGATGCCGATAAAACAGCATACGTCATAGCCCAACTGCTTTGGATTCACATCCAGACGCGTACCGACAATGATGCCCGCCTGCTTCATTTTTTCTACTCGAACGTGGATCGTGCCTGGACTGACGGAAAATTGTTTTGCCAGTTCGGCATAAGGCGTGCGCGCATTTTCCATTAAGGCGGAAAGAATGCCGCGATCGAGATTATCGATCTGATAAATTTCTGCCACTTTGAGCCCCCTATTTTATCGAATAATGATTTTATACCGCTATAAAATGACGGATTAAAAGCACAAGTGCAATTTATCCATAAGATTATTGAATGACTGGCAGTTTTTATTGCTTAATGAATAACTAAATACGATGAATAAGAGACGCGGCAATGAAAAAGCAGTACATCGAAAAACAACAGCAAATCAGCTTCGTTAAGTCTTTCTTCTCCAGCCAACTGGAGCAGCTTCTGGGATTGATTGAAGTCCAGGCACCGATTCTCAGCCGTATCGGTGATGGTACGCAGGATAACTTGTCCGGTACGGAAAAAGCGGTGCAGGTTAAGGTTAAAGCCCTACCGGATGCCACATTTGAAGTGGTTCATTCACTGGCGAAATGGAAACGTAAAACGCTGGGCGCGTATGACTTTAGCTTCGGCGAAGGCATCTATACCCACATGAAGGCACTGCGCCCGGACGAAGATCGTCTGAGCCCGATCCACTCAGTTTATGTCGATCAGTGGGACTGGGAGCGCGTGATGGGGGATGGAGAGCGCAATGCCGAGTATCTGAAATCGACAGTGACGCATATTTATCAGGGCATTAAAGCGACGGAAGCGGCGGTACATCAGGCGTTTGGCATTCAGCCTTTCCTGCCGGAACAGATTCATTTTGTGCATACCGAAACGTTGCTGCAGCGTTATCCCGATCTGGATGCCAAAGGGCGTGAGCGAGCTATCGCTAAAGAACTGGGTGCGGTCTTCCTGATTGGGATTGGCGGTAAGCTGTCCAGCGGACACTCTCACGATGTGCGTGCGCCGGATTATGATGACTGGACAACGCCAGGCGAGCAGGAATTGGCGGGCCTGAACGGCGATATCGTCGTGTGGAACCCAGTCCTGAACGATGCGTTTGAGATTTCATCAATGGGCATCCGCGTTGATGCTGAAGCCTTAACACGCCAGTTAGCGCTGACGCAGGATGAAGAACGTCTGAAGCTGGAATGGCATCAGGCGCTGCTGCGCGGTGAAATGCCGCAAACGATCGGTGGGGGAATCGGTCAGTCTCGCTTGGTCATGCTGTTGCTGCAATTGCCACACATTGGTCAGGTTCAGTGCGGCGTCTGGCCACAGCCGCTGCGTGAGTCAGTTTCCGGCCTGCTTTAATAAGCCTTGCCGTGCTGCCAGCGGCGCATTAAGCGGCTTTTTAACCCAGTATCAAAGCGCCAGATATGGTCAAAGATGTGCATGATGCCGGGTTTGCCATGATCGGACATCGCTACAGCATGGAAACGATGCTGTAGCTGCTTCTGGCGGCTTTTCACCTTATTGACTACCTCATCCGGCAACCGCTGGGCGATAAAATCTGAAATCACCACGGCGTCGGCATCATGCCAGAGTCCGTCATCCATTTTATCCAACAATGCTGACAGGCAGGCGCTCATATCCGTGCCGCCGCGGAAGGACTGGCTGAGAAAGCGTATCGCCTGCTCTAATCCGTCCGCAGACGTGAGCTCATATTTCACCACGCCGGTAGAAAACAGCATGATGTAGCAACGGCGGTTGTCGGCGAGCGCGATGCGCATCAATGCCAGACAGAAGGCTTTAGCACAGCGTTCATTAAAGCCGCCCATCGAGCCTGACGTATCGACGCAGACGATAAAGGGGCCACGCGGCTGCTGTTCGTTTTGCTGATGGACAACGGGGCGCTCGGTGATTTTCTCGCGCCAGCTCTCCCCTTGTAAGCGATAGGTCAGCAGTCGATGCTCTAGCAGGCGACGATAGAATTCATATTCCAATTCGCTAATGCCCAATGTGGCCAGCTCCGTCGGCATCAAACGCAAAATGTCATCGCTCTGATGAACGCCGCTCACCTGTTCGGGCACGGTGGCCGGTTCTCGTACTCTTACCCGGAAGGTTTCTTGTGGCGCCTCTTGCGTGAGGATGGATTTGGTTTCCCGGCTGCGGCCTAAGCGTTCCGCCAGCTTTTGTAATGCGGGCTGGCGTTGCAGGAAGGCACCGAAATCCAGTAACGGACGGGGATCGGTATGAATACGCTGCGCTGCGCTGAGATCCCAGAGCCGCCCGGCCGCGTTTTCGTTTTCGGCCAGAATAGGTTCGAGTTTGCCGCTGAGGGTCAGGCGTTGTTGCAGTTCATCCAGCAGGATTTCCCGTTCCTGATCCATCAACTGCTGATGCAGTGAAACGGTTTGCAGTGTGAGGCTTAGCCGCCAGCGCTGCAGAAAGAGCGCGTGGAGCCCACTGGTGATCTTCTGCCCTAAGGTTCTCTCTGGAGAGGTAATGAGCTGTGAGGCCTGTGCCAGAAAGGGGGATTCTACGTTGTTCAGCATATCCATAATCGCAGGCAGGCGTGTCTGAAAAGCCTGGTTGTCGATCGATTGTGAACGTTGGTAGCAGCTAAATTCTTTTTCCAGCTCTGGCGGTACCTGCGTGGTGCGCAGGCGCTGTTTTAAGGTTTCTTTCCAGTGGGGAAGATCGTTGAGTAACGCGGACTTCAGGCTGGGATACTTTTCCAAGAAGAAAGCGAGCTGCGGCGTTGCCAACAGCGTGACGACAAGATCGTCCAGCAGTTCGTTTTCATCGATAGACAGCAGCATTTCCAGTGATTCCAGCGTGATCATCGGCGTTAGTCCTGTTGCTCTGATTGCTGGATCTGCTCGGCAACCTCTTGCAGGCTGGCTTCTATTTTCGCTAGCCACTCTGCGGGGACGAACAGACAAGGCTGATGCTGGCTGAATAAGCGACGTTGTTCGCGTAGCTGCATGGTCAGCTTTTCATATTCATCGGTAATCGCGGTAGGCAATACACAGTCGCGCTTTTCCGGCAGAGAAAGCATGGAGGATTGCAGGCTGATATCGCGAACTGTCAGGTGCTGGCGATCGTCCACCAGAAGATCGAGACGTTGAGTAAAGCCGATGCCGTTGAGCTTGCCCCGGATTTCTCCCCCCTTTTGCAACCAGCCCTGCAAAGCATGCTTTTCAATGATCAGGTGATTGACTTCAATATCGTGCAGGATCAGCGGTCTTTGCAGCACCAGATCCAGCGTTTCAGCGACAATCGTGTCAGGCAAGGTGTAATGGAATTTCCGGCCAAGGAAGTGCCCCTGTTTCTCCACCGAAAATGCCTGTAATTCACTTTGTTCACGTTGGTATTGCTGACGTTTGGTATTCGCCTGTTGCAGCCGGAACAGCAGACTTTTCTGCTGGTAAGCGTGCTCGGTAATCAGTAGCTCAAGCTGGTGTTCGATGAGCGTCAACGTGCTTTGGTCATGCCATAGACAGTCTTTCAGCAGAATGATATCAACCGGCGTAATGGTGTCCCGTCCGCAGAAAAATGCGCTGGCCTGAAGCAGGCGCAGGGCTTTTTTCCAGCGTCGATCGGAAATGTAAGGTGCCTTTTCCAGCGCATCGAGCTGCTGACGCAGCGTGTAAATCAGCTCGAAACCGACTTCAGGCAGCGCGATCTGCTCAATATCCTTCTGCCACTGTTGGTACTCTTCATCGCTGACGCTAAGGGCGGGTGGGACGGGGTTATCGCGTTCGCTGCTGTTATTCACGAGCAGTGCACGGAAATTCTGTTTTTCCTGCACGCGATCGAGCCACAGACGGATGAGCATTCGGTCGTAGAGCGCTTCCAGACCGCCATCCGCCTCTGGCAATTCATTCGAGGCCGCGACCAGCAGGCGCATCGGGATGGTGTCTTCGCTGTTGCCATTACGGAAACGCCGCTCGTTAATGGCCGTCAGCAGGGTATTCAAAATAGCGGGGCCCGCTTTCCAGATCTCATCCAGAAACACGATTTCGGCTTCCGGCAGGTAACCCGCGGTCAGACGCTGATAGCGGCCTTCGTCTTTTAATGCCTGAATAGAAAGGGGACCGAATACCTCTTCCGGAGTGGAAAAGCGGGTCATCAGGTACTCGAATGCGTTCGCATGACGAAAAGCGAATTTAAGGCGCCGGGCGATCATACTTTTGGCTATACCTGGCGGCCCCAGGAGAAAAACGCTTTCCCCGCTTAGTGCTGCCAGCAGGCAGAGGCGAATGGCGTGCTGTCTTTCGTAGAGCCCATGCTCTAGCGCATGACTGAGGCGAGAAATTCTTTCAGCCAATGCCGCAGTTTGACGCATAATTAATCCGTTAGTCCCATGATGTGATGTACTGAAATCGTTTATTTTTTGAATTCGGCTGCTCTACTGAAAGCGATGTCTCAGAAAAAACCTACTTTCAGAAAGACAATAGTAATAATAAACGGCTGATCACAGATTTTTATTAGAATACTTTTACGGATTATTCACCCTAACGGGGGAAGTAAGCAATAAACTACCTTTTACAGGATGTTTCTTATGCATAACCCCGCACCATAAACATGGTTTTTTACCCTGATTTGTGCATACTGTGCGCTTTTGGACGCATTGCTGTGAATGACGCGCTTCGCGGACTGATTAACAACATGATTAACAAAAGAAGATAGGTTTATGAGCTCAGAACATAAACGTTCGCTTCCGGCTGTCACGCTGGCGGCCATCGGGGTAGTTTATGGAGATATAGGAACCAGCCCTCTTTATACGTTAAGGGAATGTTTATCAGGGCAGTTTGGCTTTGGGGTCGAACCTGATTCTGTCTTTGGCTTTCTTTCACTGATCTTTTGGCTGTTGGTCCTTGTTGTTTCGCTGAAATACCTGACCTATGTGATGCGTGCCGATAACGCAGGCGAAGGTGGAATTCTCACATTAATGTCGTTAGCCGGGCGCAATACCTCCGATAGAATGACGTCTGTGCTGGTCATCATGGGGTTGATTGGCGGTAGCTTCTTCTATGGGGAAGTGGTCATCACGCCAGCTATCTCGGTGATGTCGGCGATGGAAGGGCTGGAAATTGCCGCGCCGTCGATGGGCAGCTATATCGTTCCCCTCTCGATTGTTGTTCTGACATTACTGTTTATTATTCAAAAACACGGTACAGGTAGCGTCGGCAAGCTGTTTGCACCCGTGATGCTGATTTGGTTTTTGACGCTTGGCGTACTGGGTGCGCGCAGCATTATCGCTAATCCCGAAATTTTGCAGGCGTTGAACCCGATGTACGCCTTGCGCTTCTTTATCGAATATAAAGTAGCGTCGTTCTTTGCGCTGGGTGCGGTGGTGCTGGCGATTACCGGGGTCGAAGCGCTGTATGCCGATATGGGGCACTTCGGTAAATTCCCTATTCGTCTCGCTTGGTTTACGGTGGTGCTACCATCGCTGGTGTTAAATTACTTCGGGCAGGGCGCGTTGCTGTTAAAGGACCCGGAAGCCATCAAGAACCCTTTCTTCCTGCTGGCACCAGACTGGGCGCTGATTCCACTGATGATATTGGCTACGTTGGCGACAATTATTGCTTCTCAGGCAGTGATTTCCGGCGTTTTCTCCTTGACCCGTCAGGCGGTGCGGCTGGGTTACTTGCCGCCGATGCGTATCGTACATACGTCAGATATGGAATCCGGTCAGATTTATATCCCTGCCATTAACTGGATGCTCTATATTTCCGTTGTCATCGTGATTGTCAGCTTTGAGCATTCGGGCAATCTTGCTGCGGCTTACGGGATTGCGGTAACAGGTACGATGGTGATTACCAGCATTCTGTTCTTTACGGTGGCGGTAAAAAATTGGCTCTGGAATCGCTATCTGGCGTGGGTTTTGCTGGCGGGCCTGCTGATTATTGACGTGCCGATGTTTTTGGCAAACGTGGTCAAGATCTTCTCCGGCGGCTGGCTGCCGCTGGCATTGGGTATGGTGATGTTTATCATCATGACCACATGGAAAAGCGAGCGCTTCAGGCTGCTGCGCCGGCTGCATGAGCATGGTAATTCGCTGGATGCCATGATTGCCTCGCTGGAGAAAACGCCGCCGACGCGTGTGCTGGGGACCGCCGTGTATTTCTCGCGCGCGACTCGTGTTATTCCGTTCGCACTGCTGCATAACCTTAAGCACAATAAGATCCTGCACGAGCGCGTGGTGTTGTTGACCATGCGAACTGAGGATGCGCCCTATGTATTGAACGCTCGCCGAGTGACGGTTGAACAGCTTTCGCCGACGTTCTGGCGCGTGATTGCCAACTATGGTTGGCGTGAGACGCCGGATGTTGAAGAGGTCTTTCAGCGCTGCTGGCAGGATGGGTTAACCTGCCAAATGATGGAAACCTCTTTCTTTATGTCCAATGAGTCACTGATTATCGGTGAGCGTCCTTGGTATCTACGCTTACGCGGTAAGCTATTCATGATGCTCAGCCGCAATGCGCTGCGGGCGGCGGATCAGTTTGAAATACCGCCGAACAGGCTGATTGAACTGGGGATACAGGTCGAGATTTAAGTGAACCGAATAGATGATCTTATGTTGGGATAAGATCGAGATATACGGTCGACCACGAGGCGAGGCATCCCTGCGGGAACCTCATCCTCGTGTTTCCCTAATAACAGGCAGCGAGTTGCTGCTAGTACGTTAACTATTTTCCCAATTTACCGACACAATTAGCCCGCCTTCGGGCTGATTGGTGAACGTGACCCGCATGTGGTGTAGTTTTGCGATGTTGTTGACGATGGAAATTCCCAGACCGCTGCCGGATTTATCCTGCCCCGGCGGGCGATAAAAGCGTTCGCCAATTCTTGCCAGCGCCGCCTTGCTAATACCCGGCCCGTTATCGGTAACCTGAAAGCTGCGTTCTGTCAGCGTCAGGTTTACCGTCCCCCCTTCATGGCTGTAGCGAATAGCATTATCCAGCAAATTGCGTACCAGCAGAGCCAGCAGCAGCGGGTGGCCTTGCCGGATGACCGGCGTATCTGGTAAATCCAGCGTCAGTTCGATACCTGCGGTTTGCGCTGTGTGGTAATGCGCGATCACTGCCTGTTGCAGGAGTTCATTGAACTGGACGGGCTGCATCCCTTCGGGGGACGATTCGGCATCCAGCCGCGATAGTGTCAGGAGTTGATCCACCAGCCGTGTGGCCCGATCGATACCTTTGTCCAGATTGACCAGTGCATGGTGCCGCATGGCTTCATCGTCATGCGCGAGCTGTGCGACTTCGGTTTGGACTTTCAACGCTGCTAACGGGCTACGCAATTCATGAGCCGCATCGGAGGTAAAACGACGTTCACGAACCAGCATGTCGCTGATGCGGGAAAACAGGTGGTTCAATGCGTTGGCCAACGGGCGAACCTCTTGCGGAATGTGCTGCGTTTCCAGCGGCGTGCTTTCGTCCGGTGAACGCTGTTGAAGCTCGGCGGTAATGCGTTTTAGCGGTGAGAGTTCACGCGTGACCAGCCAGAACAGCAGCGCCAGCATGATCGGCAGCGCAAACAGCCAGGGCATCAAGTTGGTTTTTACAATATCCAGCGTCATGTCCTGACGGTATTCCCATTCCTGTCCGACAGCGATCACGTAACGATCATCTGCCGTCGCTAACCAGACGATGCGCCAGGCGTCACTGTCATCGCGTAACCTGCCGTCGGTAAAGCCGTTTCGCTGGTAATCAAAAATAAAATCTTTGCCGTTCTCACCATCATTCAACACCATCGTCCCGTCGCGAGTAAAAATGGCGAAGGCTAGCGCATCGTCGTCCTGCTTGCCTCGATCCTTATGTACCAGACTTTTGGTTTTGGGCAGAGAAGTCGACTTAATTCGCAATTCATCGGGATTCATGGTGGCAAGACGTTTGGCAAACAGCATTTGCTGGGTATCAAATAACGCATTGATATTATGACGCGTTTGATACCACGAAAGCAGGCTGGCTACGCTCCAGCAAATCAGCGTCAGCAGCGTAAAACCTGCAATCAGGCGTAAACGCAGGCTGAGTCGGTTCATGGTGTATCTCCCAGAATGTAGCCAACGCCATGCACGGTACGGATAAACCCGCCACCTAACTTTTTGCGCAGGTGGTGGATGTGCACTTCTACTGCATTGCTGGAGACATCATCGTCCCACCCATAGAGTTTTTCTTCCAACTGCGCGCGCGTGAGTACGCGGTTTGGATTGAGCAAAAACAGTTCCAGTAACGCCAGTTCGCGAGACTTTAGTATCAGCGGTTCATTGTTAAGCGTGACGCTCCGCGATCCCGGCTCAAGGGAAACCGCGCCGTGCGTTAATGTCGGTTGAAGCTGGCCGTGACGACGGCGAATCAGCGCCTGAAGGCGAGCGGCCACTTCTGTCAGCGCAAAGGGCTTACATAAATAATCATCGGCACCCTGCTGTAGCCCTTCTACGCGCTGTTCCAGCGCATCGCGGGCGGTCAGAACCAGCACTGGTTCGTCATGCCCCGCCTGACGCCACTGGCGCAGAATATCCATCCCATCCATGCCCGGCAGGCTGAGATCGAGCACCACCGCATCATAGGGTGCCGCCTTCACTGCCGCAGCACCCGCTTTACCTTCCATAAACCAGTCAATATTAAAGCCCAGTTTGTTCAACCCCGCTTTCAGGCCGTCACCAATCAAGCGATCGTCTTCGATTAACAATATTCTCATGGGGGCCTCGCAGGGAATGTACTGCCGTTGCGCTTATGTCTTTTCCGGTTTTATACGAAATAGAGAGGCGGTGTGTACAGGACAAATCGCTGAAATCGGGCGATTTCGGCAATATAAAAAAATAAGAAAGTAAACGCTGACTCCTTAAGATTCTGTTAAGAACGGTTTGCTTTAATCCTTCCCGAAGACCGATTACTCCCGCAGGTTGACTGCGAAACCGTTGACTGTGAAAAACAGACAAAATAAGGAAGGTAAACATGAAAAAAGCAGTTGCGTTACTTGCCATTACCGCTCTGGTTTCTGCGCCCGTCTTTGCCGCACAAAGCGGCGGTGGTTTCGTCAACCCAGAAACGTCTGCGGTTGGCATACATAAAGGGGGATTCATTGATCAACAGAGTTCCCTCACCACGGTAGATAAAGCTAAAGATTTGCGTGATGACAGTTGGGTGACGCTGAGCGGTAATATTGAAAAACGGATCGGTGATGAAAACTACCTGTTCCGCGACGCGACAGGCACGATGGAAGTCGAAATCGATCACAAACGCTGGAATGGTCAGATGGTTTCGCCCACCGACAAAGTCGAAATTCAGGGAGAACTGGATAAAGACTTCAACTCCGTCGAGCTGGATGTGAAGCAGATTCGCAAACTCTAAATCGTTACCCTCAATTCCCTCGTGGCGGGCCGTTGCCCGCCATTTCTCTATTTATCAATCTCCTATAACGGCCTCTCGCTATCTTTCTTTTTTTGTTAGCGAAACGTTTCGATAGTGATCACATTTTTTTTATCTCTTCATTGCCTTTCTTGCTTCTTTTTCTAGAATGTTATTAGCGAAACGTTTCGCTGGTGGGGTGATAAGATGAAAAAAGCAACATTATTGAATTCAGATATTTCTTCCGTGATTTCTCGACTGGGGCATACCGATAGCCTTGTTATTGGTGATGCCGGTTTACCGATTCCTGAAACGACGACCCGTATCGATCTGGCATTGACGCATAACGTGCCGACGTTCTTGCAGGTGGTTAGCGTTGTCACCAGCGAAATGCAGGTCGAGGCCGCGATTCTGGCGGAAGAGATTATTGAAAAGAACCCCGCAGTCCATGACGCATTACTCGATCAATTGAAGCAACTTGAACAACTCCAGGGAAACTCAATTGCATTGCACTATGTTAGCCATGAAGAATTTAAAACCCAAAGCGGCAAAAGCCGGGCGATCATTCGCAGCGGAGAATGCTCTCCGTATGCCAATGTCATCCTTTGTGCTGGCGTAACGTTCTGAGGCATCAATGCAACCTTTACTGCAACTGCAAGGCATCACGAAATCTTTTCCCGGCGTTAAAGCGCTTTCCGGTGCTGCACTCAATGTCTATCCGGGAAAAGTGATGGCGCTGGTGGGCGAAAACGGTGCGGGCAAGTCCACCATGATGAAAGTCCTGACCGGGATCTATCGTAAAGATGCCGGCAGCATCCATTTTCTAGGGCAAGAGGTAGATTTCAGCGGGCCGAAAGCGTCTCAGGAAGCAGGTATCGGTATTATCCATCAGGAACTTAACCTGATTCCCCAACTCACGATTGCCGAGAATATCTTCCTTGGCCGTGAGTTTACCAACCGCTTCGGTCGTATCGACTGGAACAAGATGTATGCGGAAGCCGATAAGCTGCTGAAACGCCTTAATCTGCGCTACGACAGTCGTCGTATGGTCGGGGATTTATCGATTGGCGATCAGCAAATGGTTGAAATTGCCAAGGTGCTGAGCTTTGAATCGAAAGTCATCATCATGGATGAACCTACCGATGCTCTGACGGATACCGAAACCGCTTCGCTATTCAGCGTGATCAAAGAGCTGCAATCTCAGGGATGCGGCATTGTCTATATTTCCCACCGTCTGAAAGAAATCTTTGAAATCTGCGATGACATTACCGTGTTCCGCGATGGTCAGTTTATTGGCGAGCGTCCTGTCAGTGACTTAGAGGAAGATACGCTGATTGAAATGATGGTGGGCCGTAAGCTGGAAGATCAGTACCCGCGTTCGAATAAAGCGCCGGGAGAGGTTCGCCTTAAGGTGCAGAACTTGTCAGGGCCGGGCGTAGAGCGCGTAAGCTTTACGGTGCGGAAAGGCGAAATTCTGGGCGTCGCAGGGCTGATGGGTGCGGGCCGTACCGAACTGATGAAGATTCTCTACGGTGCACTGCCGCGAACTGGCGGTAATGTGACGCTGGATGGCCGCGACGTAGTGACCCGTAAACCGCAGGATGGCCTGGCGAACGGCATTGTTTACATTTCTGAAGACCGCAAACGTGATGGTTTGGTGCTGGGCATGTCAGTAAAAGAAAACATGTCCTTAACCGCACTACGTTATTTCAGCCATGCGGGCGGTCGTCTGAAACACGCCGAAGAGCAACTGACGGTTGCCGATTTTATTCGCCTGTTCAACGTGAAAACGCCTTCGATGGAGCAGCCTATTGGCCTGCTTTCCGGCGGTAATCAGCAGAAAGTGGCGATTGCCCGTGGCCTGATGACGCGCCCGAATGTCCTGATCCTCGATGAACCGACGCGTGGCGTCGATGTCGGGGCGAAGAAAGAGATTTATCAGTTAATCAATCAATTCAAAGAAGAAGGGCTGAGCATCATATTGGTGTCATCCGAAATGCCCGAAGTCTTGGGAATGAGCGATCGCATCATTGTGATGCATGAAGGGCGCTTGAGCGGTGATTTCCCTATTGAGCAAGCAACCCAGGAAGCACTGATGGCCGCGGCCGTTGGTAAGCAATACGGCGCAAAGCAGGAGTAAGTCAGACATGAGTTCTCAATCTATCGCGGCAAAACGCTGGTTCAGCAAAGAGTGGTTATTGGAGCAGAAATCGCTGATCGCGCTCCTGATCCTGATTGCGGTTGTTTCCGCCATGAGCCCTAACTTTTTTACCCTGAACAACCTGTTCAATATTCTCCAGCAGACGTCGGTGAACGCCATCATGGCCGTCGGCATGACCCTGGTGATTTTGACCTCGGGCATCGATTTGTCAGTGGGGTCACTGCTGGCATTGACTGGTGCCGTAGCGGCTTCCATCGTCGGGCTTGAAGTCAATGCGCTGGTGGCGGTGTTTGGCGCGCTGGCGCTGGGGGCGCTGATTGGTGCGGGTACAGGGATCATTGTATCCAAAGGCAAAGTGCAGGCGTTTATTGCCACGTTGGTCATGATGCTGTTACTTCGCGGTGTGACAATGGTCTATACCAACGGTAGCCCGGTTAATACTGGCTTTTCCGACGTAGCAGATGCGTTTGGCTGGTTTGGTATCGGTCGTCCTCTGGGAATTCCGACGCCAATCTGGATCATGGCTATCGTGTTCGCGGCAGCCTGGTACATGTTGCACCATACGCGTCTGGGGCGCTATATCTATGCGTTAGGCGGCAACGAGTCTGCCACCCGTTTGTCCGGCATCAGTGTTGATAAAGTCAAAATTATTGTCTATTCCCTGTGTGGGCTGTTGTCTGCCCTAGCGGGAATTATCGAAGTCGCACGTTTGTCCTCTGCACAGCCGACGGCGGGTACAGGGTATGAGCTGGATGCTATCGCGGCTGTAGTATTGGGCGGCACCAGTCTGGCTGGAGGAAAAGGGCGTATCGTTGGTACGTTGATCGGCGCACTTATCCTTGGTTTCCTCAACAACGGACTGAATTTATTAGGTGTTTCTTCTTACTACCAAATGATCGTTAAAGCAGTCGTCATTTTGCTGGCGGTTCTGGTAGATAACAAAAGCAGTAAATAACCTTCATTCACACAGGAATTGAGTTATGAATATGAAAAAGCTGGCTACTCTGGTTTCCGCTGTTGCGCTGAGCGCGACTGTCAGTGCTAATGCCTTGGCCAAAGATACGGTTGCTCTGGTGGTTTCTACGCTGAATAACCCGTTCTTTGTTTCAATGAAAGAGGGTGCGCAGAAAGAAGCTGACAAACTGGGCTACGAACTGATTGTGCTGGATTCCCAGAATAACCCAGCAAAAGAACTGGCTAACGTTCAGGATTTGACGGTACGTGGAACCAAAGTTCTGCTGATCAACCCGACCGATTCTGATGCAGTAGGTAATGCGATTAAAATGGCTAACCAAGCCAAGATCCCTGTTATTACGCTGGACCGCGTTGCGAGCAGTGGTGAAGTTGTGAGCCACGTGGCTTCTGATAACGCCTTCGGCGGTAAAGTTGCCGGTGACTTCATTGCCAAGAAATTGGGTGAAGGCGCTAAAGTGATTCAACTGGAAGGCATCGCTGGAACGTCTGCCGCACGCGAGCGTGGGGCGGGCTTCATGAAATCTGCTGAGAAAAATAAATTCGCTATGCTGGCCAGCCAACCCGCTGACTTTGACCGTACTAAAGGGCTGAACGTGATGCAGAACCTGCTGACCGCGCACCCTGACGTTCAGGCCGTATTTGCTCAGAACGATGAAATGGCGTTGGGTGCACTGCGTGCGCTGCAAACCGCAGGCAAAACAGATGTGCTGGTCGTCGGCTTTGACGGCACTCAAGATGGCGTGAAGGCTGTTGAGTCAGGCAAGCTGGCTGCGACTGTTGCTCAGCGTCCTGATCAGATCGGTGTGATCGGTATCGAAACGGCGGCGAAAGTGCTGAAAGGTGAAAAACCTCAGGCCATCATTCCGGTTGACCTGAAACTGGTAGCAAAATAATTAAAGAATAAAGCAGGGCTCGCGCCACCCGTTTGTGGTGGCGCATTATTAACGTAGCGGGATTCGACATAATGAAAACGGGTAAGCTGGTGGTGCTGGGCAGTATTAATGCTGACCATATTCTCAATCTTGAGCAATTTCCCCGTCCAGGCGAAACGGTGATCGGTGAGCAATATAGCGTTGCTTTCGGTGGGAAAGGTGCCAATCAGGCCGTTGCCGCTGGTCGAAGCGGTGCAGACATCGCCTTTATTGCCTGCGTTGGAGAAGATGATATCGGCACCCGTATTTGCCAGCAGCTATTCAAGGACAATATCGATGTTTCTGCCGTTGAGGCTATCTCCGGGGAAACAACCGGCGTTGCACTGATTTTTGTTAACGCCGACGCTGAGAACATGATCGCGATTAATGCCGGAGCGAATGCTGCGGTGACGCCTGATTATCTTCATCGTCATCAGCAACACATTATTGATGCTTCAGCATTGCTTATGCAGCTTGAGTCGCCGTTGGAAACGGTCATTGCGGCCGCTAAACTGGCGCATGAACACCAAACGAAAGTGATTCTTAACCCTGCCCCTGCCCGTGAACTGCCCGATGAACTGTTATCGCTGGTCAATATGATCACGCCGAATGAAACCGAAGCACAGTTCCTGACGGGAATTACCGTTGAGACGGAAGACGATGCGGCTCGCGCAGCACAGGTTCTGCACGATAAAGGCATTGAAACGGTTCTCATCACATTGGGTAGCCGTGGCGTATGGTTAAGTGAAAACGGTCAGGGGCAGCGAATTCCGGGATATCGTGTAAAAGCCGTGGATACTATCGCCGCTGGAGATACCTTTAATGGTGCGTTAGTCACTGCATTGCTGGAAAATAAACCCATGTCCTCCGCAGTAAAATTTGCCCATGCGGCAGCTGCGATAGCCGTTACTCGCCGAGGCGCTCAGCCCTCTGTCCCGTGGCGTGAAGAGATCGACGCATTTTTGCAAACCCAGGGGTGATCTTTGGCCACCATGAAAGATGTCGCCCGTCTTGCGGGCGTTTCTACTTCTACCGTATCTCACGTCATTAATAACAATCGTTTTGTCAGCGATACCATTCGCGAAAAAGTGGTGAAGGCCGTTGAGGATCTCAACTATGCGCCGTCTGCGCTGGCCAGAAGTCTGAAAATAAACCAGACCCGCACCATCGGCATGTTGCTCACCGCCAGTAATAACCCATTTTATGCCGAAGTGGTTCGTGGCGTAGAGCGCTGCTGTTATGAGCGAGGCTATAGCCTGATTCTGTGCAACACCGAAGGCGATCGCGACAGAATGAGCCATAGTCTCGAAACGCTGCTGCAAAAGCGGGTCGACGGCGTACTGCTGATGTGCACCGAAAACCATCGCCCTTTGCCTGAAATGATGAGCCGCTATCCTTCAATACCTATGGTCATGATGGATTGGGCCCCTTTTGAGGGCGTCATGGACGTCATTAAAGATAACTCCCTGCTCGGTGGAGAGATCGCGACCAATTACCTCATTTCCCGTGGTTATAAAAAGATAGCCTGCATTGCGGGTCCAAAAGACAAGACGACCGCCTATAACCGATTAGAAGGTTATCGACAGGCGATGCAGCTCGCTGGGCTATCCGTTCCCGCTGATTATGAAATTTTCGGTGATTTTGAGTTTGAAGCGGGCTACCGCGCTATGCAGCAGTTGTTAGCGCTGGAAGATAAACCTGAAGCGGTGTTCACCAGTAACGATGCGATGGCCGTTGGCGTTTACCATGCGCTTTATCAGGCTGGACTTTCTATTCCGCAAGATATGGCAGTTATTGGTTACGATGACATTGAACTGGCCCGCTATATGTCTCCACCTCTAACTACTGTTCACCAACCTAAAGATGAACTCGGCGAATTAGCGGTGGATACACTTTTGTATCGTCTAGAACATCCCAATACAGAACCTAATGCGCTGGTGTTGACGCCGGAATTGATGGTTCGTCAGTCTGTTCGATGATAATTTCGCCCAATTAGCGGCGAAAAACCCGGCATAATGGCGTCTTTTAATTCGCTTTGCTGAAAAAAAAATCACTCGATAATTTTTTTGCATTTAGCGCTTGTCAGTGGCCGAGAAGTCCCTATAATGCGCATCCACTGACACGGCAACAGCGACACGCGGTTGTGGTGACAGCAAAAAGATTCAACGAAGCAGTCAGTAATGACTTGACTTCACAGCGGAAAAGCATAGTATGTGCAGCCCGCGCCACCGATGAAGTGGCACTGCTCTTTAACAATATAATCAGACAATCTGTGTGGGCACTCACAAGACCGTATCTTAACGATATAAAAAAGTCTTGAAGAGTGAACAACAGTAAAATTCATTACGAATGAACAGTGACTAATTCTTTGAGCATCGCTGACGAGTTCAGCAAATCAAACAAATCTTAAATTGAAGAGTTTGATCATGGCTCAGATTGAACGCTGGCGGCAGGCCTAACACATGCAAGTCGAGCGGTAGCACAGGAGAGCTTGCTCTCTGGGTGACGAGCGGCGGACGGGTGAGTAATGTCTGGGAAACTGCCTGATGGAGGGGGATAACTACTGGAAACGGTAGCTAATACCGCATAACGTCTTCGGACCAAAGAGGGGGACCTTAGGGCCTCTCGCCATCGGATGTGCCCAGATGGGATTAGCTAGTAGGTGAGGTAATGGCTCACCTAGGCGACGATCCCTAGCTGGTCTGAGAGGATGACCAGCCACACTGGAACTGAGACACGGTCCAGACTCCTACGGGAGGCAGCAGTGGGGAATATTGCACAATGGGCGCAAGCCTGATGCAGCCATGCCGCGTGTGTGAAGAAGGCCTTCGGGTTGTAAAGCACTTTCAGCGGGGAGGAAGGCGGTGAGGTTAATAACCTTATCGATTGACGTTACCCGCAGAAGAAGCACCGGCTAACTCCGTGCCAGCAGCCGCGGTAATACGGAGGGTGCAAGCGTTAATCGGAATGACTGGGCGTAAAGCGCACGCAGGCGGTCTGTTAAGTTGGATGTGAAATCCCCGGGCTTAACCTGGGAACTGCATTCAAAACTGACAGGCTAGAGTCTTGTAGAGGGGGGTAGAATTCCAGGTGTAGCGGTGAAATGCGTAGAGATCTGGAGGAATACCGGTGGCGAAGGCGGCCCCCTGGACAAAGACTGACGCTCAGGTGCGAAAGCGTGGGGAGCAAACAGGATTAGATACCCTGGTAGTCCACGCTGTAAACGATGTCGATTTGGAGGTTGTGCCCTTGAGGCGTGGCTTCCGGAGCTAACGCGTTAAATCGACCGCCTGGGGAGTACGGCCGCAAGGTTAAAACTCAAATGAATTGACGGGGGCCCGCACAAGCGGTGGAGCATGTGGTTTAATTCGATGCAACGCGAAGAACCTTACCTACTCTTGACATCCACAGAATTTGGTAGAGATACCTTAGTGCCTTCGGGAACTGTGAGACAGGTGCTGCATGGCTGTCGTCAGCTCGTGTTGTGAAATGTTGGGTTAAGTCCCGCAACGAGCGCAACCCTTATCCTTTGTTGCCAGCGATTCGGTCGGGAACTCAAAGGAGACTGCCGGTGATAAACCGGAGGAAGGTGGGGATGACGTCAAGTCATCATGGCCCTTACGAGTAGGGCTACACACGTGCTACAATGGCGTATACAAAGAGAAGCGACCTCGCGAGAGCAAGCGGACCTCATAAAGTACGTCGTAGTCCGGATTGGAGTCTGCAACTCGACTCCATGAAGTCGGAATCGCTAGTAATCGTAGATCAGAATGCTACGGTGAATACGTTCCCGGGCCTTGTACACACCGCCCGTCACACCATGGGAGTGGGTTGCAAAAGAAGTAGGTAGCTTAACCTTCGGGAGGGCGCTTACCACTTTGTGATTCATGACTGGGGTGAAGTCGTAACAAGGTAACCGTAGGGGAACCTGCGGTTGGATCACCTCCTTACCAAGAAGATGTGTGTTAAGTGAAGTGCTCACACAGATTGTCTGATGAAAATACTGAGCAAGCGCACCTGTTGATGCGATGAGTGTAAACTCATGCTGACGCGATAGTGCCGAATTTCTGATTCGGTACGGATTTTTCGTGTCCCCATCGTCTAGAGGCCTAGGACACTGCCCTTTCACGGCTGTAACAGGGGTTCGAATCCCCTTGGGGACGCCAATCCGATAATGAGTGAAAGACATTATCATGAATATCTTAAAGATGATTCTTCGGAGTCATGTTTACGATATTGCTCTTTAACAATCTGGAACAAGCTGAAAATTGAAACATGACAGCTGAACATACTGACACAACAGTAATGTAGTGTGAGTGATGAATCAGTTTGTCAATGAGTCTCTCAAATAATCGCAGCGCGACGTTGGCTTTATTTATTAAAGACACCTTCGGGTTGTGAGGTTAAGCGACTAAGCGTACACGGTGGATGCCTAGGCAGTCAGAGGCGATGAAGGGCGTGCTAATCTGCGATAAGCGTCGGTAAGCTGATATGAAGCGTTATACCCGACGATACCCGAATGGGGAAACCCAGTGTGTTTCGACACACTATCATGACATGAATACATAGTGTCATGAGGCGAACCGGGGGAACTGAAACATCTCAGTACCCCGAGGAAAAGAAATCAACCGAGATTCCCCCAGTAGCGGCGAGCGAACGGGGAGGAGCCCAGAACCTGAATCAGTTTGTGTGTTAGTGGAAGCGTCTGGAAAGTCGCACAGTAAAGGGTGATAGTCCCGTACACAAAAATGCACAAGTTGTGAGTTCGATGAGTAGGGCGGGACACGTGACATCCTGTCTGAATATGGGGGGACCATCCTCCAAGGCTAAATACTCCTGACTGACCGATAGTGAACCAGTACCGTGAGGGAAAGGCGAAAAGAACCCCGGCGAGGGGAGTGAAATAGAACCTGAAACCGTGTACGTACAAGCAGTGGGAGCCTACTTGTTAGGTGACTGCGTACCTTTTGTATAATGGGTCAGCGACTTATATTCTGTAGCAAGGTTAACCGTATAGGGGAGCCGCAGGGAAACCGAGTCTTAACTGGGCGTTAAGTTGCAGGGTATAGACCCGAAACCCGGTGATCTAGCCATGGGCAGGTTGAAGGTTGGGTAACACTAACTGGAGGACCGAACCGACTAATGTTGAAAAATTAGCGGATGACTTGTGGCTGGGGGTGAAAGGCCAATCAAACCGGGAGATAGCTGGTTCTCCCCGAAAGCTATTTAGGTAGCGCCTCGTGAATTCATCTTCGGGGGTAGAGCACTGTTTCGGCTAGGGGGTCATCCCGACTTACCAACCCGATGCAAACTCCGAATACCGAAGAATGTTATCACGGGAGACACACGGCGGGTGCTAACGTTCGTCGTGAAGAGGGAAACAACCCAGACCGCCAGCTAAGGTCCCAAAGTCATGGTTAAGTGGGAAACGATGTGGGAAGGCATAGACAGCCAGGATGTTGGCTTAGAAGCAGCCATCATTTAAAGAAAGCGTAATAGCTCACTGGTCGAGTCGGCCTGCGCGGAAGATGTAACGGGGCTAAACCATGCACCGAAGCTGCGGCAGCGACACTTAGGTGTTGTTGGGTAGGGGAGCGTTCTGTAAGCCGTCGAAGGTGGCCTGTGAGGGCTGCTGGAGGTATCAGAAGTGCGAATGCTGACATAAGTAACGATAATGCGGGTGAAAAACCCGCACGCCGGAAGACCAAGGGTTCCTGTCCAACGTTAATCGGGGCAGGGTGAGTCGACCCCTAAGGCGAGGCTGAAAAGCGTAGTCGATGGGAAACAGGTTAATATTCCTGTACTCGGTGTTACTGCGAAGGGGGGACGGAGAAAGCTAGGTTATCCGGGCGACGGTTGTCCCGGTTTAAGCGTGAAGGTGGATGACCTTGGTAAATCCGGGTCGTCATTAACACTGAGGCGTGATGACGAGTCACTACGGTGATGAAGTAACCAATGCTACGCTTCCAGGAAAAGCCTCTAAGCTCCAGGTAACATCAAATCGTACCCCAAACCGACACAGGTGGTCAGGTAGAGAATACTCAGGCGCTTGAGAGAACTCGGGTGAAGGAACTAGGCAAAATGGTGCCGTAACTTCGGGAGAAGGCACGCTGATGGTAGGTGAAGTGACGTGCTCACGGAGCTGAACTCAGTCGAAGATACCAGCTGGCTGCAACTGTTTAATAAAAACACAGCACTGTGCAAACACGAAAGTGGACGTATACGGTGTGACGCCTGCCCGGTGCCGGAAGGTTAATTGATGGGGTCAGCCGCAAGGCGAAGCTCTTGATCGAAGCCCCGGTAAACGGCGGCCGTAACTATAACGGTCCTAAGGTAGCGAAATTCCTTGTCGGGTAAGTTCCGACCTGCACGAATGGCGTAATGATGGCCAGGCTGTCTCCACCCGAGACTCAGTGAAATTGAACTCGCTGTGAAGATGCAGTGTACCCGCGGCAAGACGGAAAGACCCCGTGAACCTTTACTATAGCTTGACACTGAACCTTGAGCCTTGATGTGTAGGATAGGTGGGAGGCTTTGAAGCGAGGACGCCAGTTCTTGTGGAGCCAACCTTGAAATACCACCCTTTAATGTTTGATGTTCTAACGTGGGCCCGTAATCCGGGTTGCGGACAGTGTCTGGTGGGTAGTTTGACTGGGGCGGTCTCCTCCCAAAGCGTAACGGAGGAGCACGAAGGTTAGCTAATCCTGGTCGGACATCAGGAGGTTAGTGCAAAGGCATAAGCTAGCTTGACTGCGAGAGTGACAGCTCGAGCAGGTGCGAAAGCAGGTCTTAGTGATCCGGTGGTTCTGAATGGAAGGGCCATCGCTCAACGGATAAAAGGTACTCCGGGGATAACAGGCTGATACCGCCCAAGAGTTCATATCGACGGCGGTGTTTGGCACCTCGATGTCGGCTCATCACATCCTGGGGCTGAAGTAGGTCCCAAGGGTATGGCTGTTCGCCATTTAAAGTGGTACGCGAGCTGGGTTTAGAACGTCGTGAGACAGTTCGGTCCCTATCTGCCGTGGGCGTTGGAAGATTGAGAGGGGTTGCTCCTAGTACGAGAGGACCGGAGTGAACGCACCACTGGTGTTCGGGTTGTGATGCCAATTGCATTGCCCGGTAGCTAAGTGCGGAAGAGATAACCGCTGAAAGCATCTAAGCGGGAAACTTGCCTCGAGATGAGTCTTCCCTGGGCACTAGATGCCCCTGAAGGGCCGTTGAAGACGACGACGTAGATAGGCTGGGTGTGTAAGCGTAGCGATACGTTGAGCTAACCAGTACTAATGACCCGAGAGGCTTAACCTTACAACACCGAAGGTGTTTTGCGAGTGACTCATAGAGACGTGTTTTGATATTTAGCTTGTTTTAGGATTGGTTCTGATGGTTGTGCGAGAGCGTGAGCGAAGCATGACGGTTGGAATGAAACAGAATTTGCCTGGCGGCGATAGCGCGGTGGTCCCACCTGACCCCATGCCGAACTCAGAAGTGAAACGCCGTAGCGCCGATGGTAGTGTGGGGCTTCCCCATGTGAGAGTAGGGAACTGCCAGGCATCAAATAAGTGGAAAGCCCCTGTCGCAAGACAGGGGCTTTTTGCTATGGGAATTGGGTGGATTTACAAAAATCTGAAGATCACATGATGGATACAGCGCATGGGGAGGGTTTAGTTTTTTGGGTTCAGAAGCCCATTTTCTGCCAGACATTACCCAATGGTTCAGTATTAACGGTTGTCTATTCCGCACTACAGATTATTATTTTTGAGCCATTGTCGGATAAAAGCAGCAACCTGTTCTGGTTGATTGATATCAAGCACCGGAAGTCGGGTGTCTATCTCTGTATCCGCTGCAATCGCGATGACATATTCATCGATCAAATCACTTAATTCCCTACCCAATGATTGGCGAAATAAGGCTATTTTAGCGATCTTCTCGTGTTTAAAACCCTCAACCAGCACCAGGTCGAGAGTTGATACATCCATTTTCCCAGCTAGATCGTAAATATTGGGTTCTTCCTGATCTGGAGTCTCCGTCATCAGCGCCCACCTTTGGCTGCTGGCAACAATGGTTTGTGCTGCGCCTGCCTTACGGAGCTCATAGCTATCTTTACCTGGCGTATCAATATCCATTTGATGATGTGTATGTTTAATAAGTCCGACTCGAACACCATGATGAGTCAGCAGCGGGATGACGTGTTTAAGTAATGCCGTTTTACCTGTACCGCTATAAGCAGTAATAGCGAGCAAGGGGACACGATTAGGATTCACGGTGTTGATCCTCCCAATTGGATAAATCTTCAGGCGAATTCATATTGCGAAAGGCTTTAGGCTGATCGCTAAATGAAACAGCGTTTGCTCCAACCTGTTCCATAAATAGCATCAGCTTACGGTTTCCAAGATGCAGATAAGCTTCCAACGGCTCAATAAGGTTTCTATTGATTAAGAGTAATGTGGGATGTGGCCGTTCTCCATCAGTGGCATAAGCCGCATTGGCTTCCCCACGTGCTTCCCACAATCGGTGAACCAGATCGAGGGGGAGAGCAGGGACATCGCAAGGGACGAATGCGACCCATTCGGATGAAGAGGCATGTAATCCGCTCAGAATGCCCGCCAACGGGCCTGGAAAGCTTGTATCAACGTCACCAATAATGCGGCAGCCACTTTGCGCATACACAACCTGATTGCGGTTAGCGCTAATCATGACCTCATCGACCTGTGCTTTAAGCCGATACAGAACGTGCTGGTATAGCGGCACACCGTTCAGTGCTATAAGACCTTTATCGTGCCCGCCCATGCGTGTTGCCCGTCCGCCTGCGAGAATAACACCGGTAATCATTTTGCTTTCCAAGTATCTATGCTCACTTTCTTCTGTTCTGAATGTTTTGAGGGATAAACTATGCGTTATTCTCTAAAAACTTTCGCTGAAGACCAAGTTCTTTCCTCATATGCGCAAGGCTGTTATTTTTATCACTATATGCTCAATATCGTTCAAGCGGCTTCTGGCACCTTGAAATTTATTGAGCACAAATCTTTTTTAAGGAGAAAAAAATGAAATGTCATCGTGTTAATGAGCTTATTGAACTGTTGCACCCAGCCTGGCAAAAAGAACCCGATTTAAATCTGGTGCAATTTTTACAAAACCTTGCACAGGAGGCGGGGTTCGAGGGGCAGTTAAATGAACTGACTGATGATATCCTTATTTACCATCTAAAAATGCGTGATGCAGATAAAGAACAAGTCATCCCCGGTTTGAAGAAAGACTACGAAGAAGATTTTAAGACAGCTTTGCTTCGTGCCCGAGGAGTTATTAAAGACTAGTGGAAAGGAATAACACGTTCATGATGCTAACTATTGCACGCATACCTATTACATTGCCTCTAACCATTTGTGGCCGTGATGAATAGTTCGATATTTAATTTTCAGACGCTATTCCCCGATCTGATCATGGATGCCTTGCTGGATGTTGGGCTGCGCGTTGATTCTGGTTTGACGGCATTAAACAGTTATGAGAACCGGGTGTACCAGTTTGCGGATGAAGATCGTAAACGATTCGTGGTGAAATTTTACCGCCCAGAACGGTGGAGCACGGCGCAGATTCAGGAAGAGCATATTTTTGCCCAGCAATTGGCAGAAGATGAAGTCCCTATTGTCGCCCCCATCTCGCTTAATGGACAGACGTTGAATGTCTATGAAGGATTTCATTTTGCCGTATTCCCCAGCGTGGGCGGGCGGCAGTATGAAATGGATAATGAAGACCAGCTAGAGTGGGTCGGTCGTTTTCTCGGTCGGATTCACCAGACGGGACAGAAATCGTTATTCACCGAGCGTCCGACGATTGGGGTAAATGAATATCTGCATGAACCTTATCTGCTGCTGGAGACATGTCCGCTAATACCGAAAATACATCGACATGATTTTTTACAGGCGACCCGTCAACTGATTGATACAGTTGAAACTTATTGGCATAACGACTGGCGGCCACTGCGTCTGCATGGGGATTGTCATCCAGGCAATATTTTGTGGCGTGATGGTCCGCTATTTGTGGATTTGGATGATGCCCGCAATGGTCCAGCAATTCAGGATTTATGGATGCTGTTGCATGGTGACCGTCGTGAACAACGTATTCAACTGGATATCTTGTTAGAAGCCTATAGCGAATTTGCGGAATTTCAGGAGAAAGAGCTCGCGCTGATTGAGCCTCTTCGCGCGATGCGGCAGGTTTATTATCTGGCTTGGGTTGCCCGTCGCTGGGAAGATCCCGCGTTTCCGAAAAATTTCCCCTGGATGACGGATGCTGATTTCTGGTTGAAGCAAACGGCAATATTTATTGGGCAAACTCAGCTGTTGCAGGAACCTCCTCTACAGCTAATGCCAATGTACTGAAATTAAATGGAGAGAGTGAAATTTATGAAAAAATTATTGCTTGCGCTGATGGGCGTTGTTCTGGCATTTAGTGCTTCTGCTGCAGAGTTTTCTGACGGCAAACAATATGTAGAATTAGATAAACCTGCAACCCAAGAGTCTCAGGTTCTTGAGTTCTTCTCATTCTATTGCCCGCACTGCTATCAATTTGAACAGGTTTACCACGTTCCAGATGCAGTAAAAAAAGCGTTGCCAGAAGGTACGAAGATGACACGTTATCACGTGGACTTCCTGGGCCCACTGGGTAAAAACCTGACGCAGGCATGGGCTGTCGCTATGGCGCTGGGCGTTGAAGATAAAATTACCCCGCTGATGTTTGATGCGGTTCAGAAAACACAGACCGTACAAAAACCGGAAGATATTCGCGAAGTCTTTGTGAAAGCTGGCGTGAGCGCGGAAGAGTTTGATGGTGCACTAAATAGCTTTGTTGTGAAATCTTTGGTTGCCCAGCAGGAAAAAGCGGCGGCAGATTTACAATTACGCGGTGTTCCAGCCATGTTCGTTAACGGTAAATATATGATCAAGAATGATGGTCTTGATACCAGTTCAATGGATGGATATGTAAAACAGTACGCTGACGTGGTGAAGTTCCTCATTACCAAGAAGTAATTATTTAATAAGTCATGCGGGTAAAACCGCATGAACTTATACCTTCCTGCTGTTCATCTTCTTATCTTTTATATCTCATCAACTCGCAATATCTATTTATCTTTTTGTTTATATCCACAAATTGGATGACGGTTTTTCATACCTGAAAAACAAATAGATTATATTATAACTTCATGAAATTAATGAATATAAAAAAGTAGCTTAAGATAATAAGGAGAGTTAGCAATTAATCGGGGAAAACTATTCACAAAGTTATCCACAGGAAGATCTTGCGAGGATCCATGCAAAATCAGCCAATACCTCACGTTAAGGATCGTCTCTTTCCCTGACCTATGGCATGCTTAGCGCTATGACAGACAACAACGATCATGGCAGGCTATGGCTCAGATTGCAGAAAATCCTTTAATACTGGTAGACGGTTCATCCTATTTGTATCGTGCTTATCACGCTTTCCCACCGTTAACAAACAGCGCGGGAGAAGCCACCGGTGCAATGTATGGCGTACTGAATATGCTACGTAGTTTGCTGTTGCAATATCAGCCTAGCCACGTTGCCGTCGTTTTTGATGCGAAAGGAAAAACGTTTCGCGATGAACTGTTCGAAAATTATAAGGCTCACCGCCCACCGATGCCGGAGGATCTACGCGAGCAAATAGAGCCTCTGCATAAGATGGTGAAAGCGATGGGGCTTCCGCTTCTGGCGGTTTCCGGCGTAGAAGCGGACGATGTTATTGGTACGCTCGCCGTTCAGGCGGAAAAAGCGGGTAAGTCGGTGCTGATTAGTACCGGCGATAAAGATATGGCGCAACTGGTGACGCCGAGCGTGACGCTCATCAATACCATGAATAACTCGATTCTTGGCCCACAGGAAGTGTGTGATAAGTACGGTATTCCTCCTGAGCTGATTATCGATTTCCTTGCGCTGATGGGAGATGCATCGGATAACATTCCCGGTGTACCTGGCGTGGGTGAAAAAACGGCTCAAGCGCTATTGCAAGGGCTCGGCGGGCTGGATTCGCTCTATGCCAATCTTGATAAAATTGCCGGGCTTTCCTTCCGTGGTGCGAAAACCATGGCACCGAAGCTGGAACAGCACAAAGAAGTGGCCTACCTCTCTTATCAGCTGGCCACCATTAAAACGGATGTCGAGCTGGAGCTTAGCTGCGATCAGCTCACCGTTAACGAGCTGGATGTAGATGAGCTACATCGTCTTTTTTCCCGTTATGAATTTAAACGCTGGTTATCAGATGTTGAATCAGGCACCTGGATGCAAGGTAGAAAGAGCAGCCAGCCTGTTCAGGCGGTGAGTAACGCGGTGGTTGAGCAAGTTGCTGAAGAAGATAACGCGCCTACGCTTTCTGCCGACGGTTATGTCACGATTCTTGATGAAAAAACGCTGCTGGACTGGATTGAGCGTTTAAAACAGGCTGAGGTTTTCGCTTTTGATACGGAAACCGACGGGCTGGATACGCTCACCGCCAATCTGATTGGTCTGTCATTTGCGATTAAGCCAGGTGAAGCGGCTTATCTGCCGTTGGCACATGACTATCTGGATGCACCGGAACAGTTGGATCGCACCAAGGTATTGGCCTTGTTCAAACCGCTGCTGGAAGATGAGAAGCTGCTTAAGATTGGCCAGAATCTCAAATTTGATAAAGGCGTGATGCAGCGGTATGACATCGATTTACGCGGCATCGCGTTTGATACCATGCTGGAATCTTATGTGCTAGACAGCGTGGCGGGCCGCCACGATATGGATAGCCTAGCCGAACGCTATCTGAGCCACAAAACCATTACCTTTGAAGAGATCGCGGGTAAGGGAAAAAATCAGCTGACGTTTAATCAGATTGCGCTGGAACAGGCTGGGCCTTATGCCGCCGAGGACGCGGACGTTACGCTGCATCTGCACCAGAAGCTCTGGGGGAAACTCCAGCCGCATGCCGATCTGTGCCAAGTCTTCCAGACTATCGATATGCCGCTGGTGCCGGTTTTATCCCGCATTGAGCGTACGGGCGTGCTTATCGATCCTGCTATCCTCGCGGAACACTCAAAAGAGCTCACAATTCGTCTGGCAGAGTTGGAAACACAAGCCTATGAGCTGGCGGGCGAAGAGTTCAACCTCTCATCGACCAAGCAGCTACAGGGGATTTTGTATGAAAAACAAAAGCTGCCGATTCTGAAGAAAACGCCAAAAGGCGCACCGTCAACCAATGAAGAAGTGTTGGCTGAACTGGCGCTGGATTACCCTCTGCCGAAGCTGATCTTGGAATATCGTGGGTTGGCCAAGCTGAAATCTACTTACACCGATAAGCTGCCGCTGATGATCAATCCGGCGACGAAGCGTGTTCATACGTCTTATCATCAGGCTGTTACCGCAACTGGGCGTTTGTCTTCCAGCGATCCGAACCTGCAAAATATCCCGGTGCGTAATGACGAAGGGCGCCGTATTCGTCAGGCATTCATTGCACCGAAGGGCTACAGCATTGTTGCGGCGGATTACTCGCAAATCGAACTGCGTATCATGGCGCACTTATCCGGTGATAAAGGGCTGTTGAACGCGTTTGCTAACGGGGTGGATATCCACCGGGCAACGGCGTCAGAAGTGTTTGGCATCGCCTTGGATAAGGTGACATCAGAACAGCGCCGCAGTGCGAAAGCGATCAACTTTGGTCTGATCTACGGCATGAGCGCATTTGGCCTGTCGCGTCAGTTGAATATTCCGCGTAGCGAATCGCAGAAGTACATGAACCTGTATTTTGAGCGTTACCCCGGTGTGCAGGATTACATGGAGCGGACGCGTCAACAGGCTGCTGAGCATGGCTATGTGTCCACGCTTGACGGTCGCCGTCTCTATCTGCCTGATATCCATTCTCGTAATGCGATGGCGCGTAAAGGCGCGGAACGTGCGGCGATTAACGCACCAATGCAGGGCACTGCTGCTGATATTATTAAGAAAGCGATGATCGCGATTGACGATTGGCTACAGAAAGACACGCCGAAGGTGAAGATGATCATGCAGGTTCACGATGAATTGGTTTTCGAGATTCATGATTCGGTTATTGAGGAATCCATTAGTAAAATCAAAGCATTAATGGAAGGCTGTATGCAATTGAATGTTCCGTTACAGGTAGACATTGGTACGGGCATGAACTGGGATGAAGCACATTAATGGCCGATTTTTATGCTATTTCTGTAATTAAATAACAGTATTGTGTGACCTGGTTTAACTTTGTGTAATCGATAACCATTTTCTATGAAAGTAAACAACAAAAAAGCCTTTGTTCCCGTGAAAAAATAGGGTAGAGTTAAAGACGTAGGGTACAGAGGTAAGATGTTCTATCTTTCAGACCTTTTACTTCACGTAATCGGATTTGGCTGAATATTAGCCGCCCCGCTCAGTTTTGAGCGGGGCGTTTTTTATGGGCCTTATCCAGGATTTTTACCCTCAAAATATCAGTAACTGCCTGATAGATAGCAGTGGGTCAGCACGGTTTCGAGTGTGAAGAACATCTCTGGTGGGCGATCATTGCGGGAAAGTGGGGGCGTGATGCGAGTGATGATACACTGCACCACGTGAAAGGATTATTCTGCTTCTTGTTCTTCTTCAGCGTGTGGCAGCGTGCTGAACCAGTTGTCCAATTTCTGCTGTAGTTTATCGACGCCGAGTTTTTTCAGTGACGAAAATGCTTCGACCTGAATATCACCCATAAATGGCAAGACAGCCTCGCGAACCATGTTCAACTGTGTCTTACGCGCGCCTGAAGCCAGCTTATCGGCTTTGGTCAGCAGCACTAAGACTGGAAGCTGGACATCAACTGCCCACTGAATCATTTGCTGATCGAGATCTTTCAGCGGATGGCGAATATCCATCAGCACAACCAGACCTTTAAGGCTGTTACGCTTTTGCAGGTATTCACCGAGCGCACGTTGCCATTTGATCTTCATTTGCTCCGGCACTTCGGCATAGCCATAGCCGGGAAGGTCGACCAAACGCACGCCGTCTACCACCTGGAACAGGTTAATCAACTGAGTACGGCCCGGCGTTTTACTGGTTCGTGCCAGGTTTTTCTGGTTGGTCAGTGTGTTCAGTGCGCTGGATTTTCCGGCATTAGAGCGCCCAGCAAAGGCCACTTCAATACCGCTATCTGTTGCCAGATGGCGAATATCCGGGGCGCTGATGATAAAACGCGTCATGTGGTAGTTATATTGCTGGGTCACGGTGGTTATCTCTATCTGGATCTCTGTCTGGTTGGGGATTATACCTGTAACTGACAATAAAGGCGGCTTTATCTGTCTCGAAATGCAGCAGACTGATGCGAAAAGAAAAGCCCAGCTGTCTGATGTGGACGCTTTTTTATTCGCGGGCTTTCTGCTAGATTCCGCCGCACTTCCCTTATATCTGTGTACCTGAGAACAATATTATGAACCGACCTGTCAAAGGGGCTGCCGATCAGGCAGGGAAACCCAAAGTAAAAAGAAAGACCCGCGAAGAGCTGGAGCGTGAAGCGCGCGAGCGCAAAAAAGATAAAAAGCATCGTGGCCACGCGTCGGGCAGCCGAACTCAGGAAAAAGCATCCGCCGATCAGCGCTCTGGTCAGCGTAAAGTCGCCGATCCGCGTATCGGCAGCAAAAAGCCTGTACAGCTTGGTGTGTTGGATAGCGATATCGCTAAACCGAAGCCTAAGTCGAAGCCTTCTGAACCTGTGGAGAAAGTCGTTGTTGCCAAGCCGACGATGTCACCGGAAGAAGAGCTGGAAATGTTAGAAAACGATACGCGTCTGGATGCCTTGTTGGATCGTCTGGATAGCGGTGAGACGCTGAGCGCCAAAGAACAATCATGGGTTGATGAAACGCTGGATCGTATCGACATCCTGATGGAAGAGCTTGGAATCGAGCTGGGTGATGATGACGAAGAAGAGCAGCAGGAAGATATGCTGCAGCTTTTGAAACGTAATAACCCGAAAGACACGTTCTAATCAATGAAATGGCTGTTTCTGTTCCTGATATTGCTGGTTGCGTTTTATCTGCTCTGTCTGTTCAGTAAACTATGGCTATTGTCTAAGCGTAAGCATCGGTTGCATCGCGCCCTGTTTAACGGGCGCGTGAATCAGGTTCGACGCCTACGCCCAAGACAAAAACGCCGGGAGCGTTTTTGAACGTCACAAGGTGACGGCCCTTTAGGGCGAGTCTCAGGGATGAGACGAGTAGCAAAACGCCGGGAGCGTTTTTGAACGCCATTTTTTGGTGATCTGAAGGAGGGGAAGGATAACCCACCGAGTAAAAACTGGAAGGAGTGAGCGAATATGTCGATACCGTCCGTTGACTGGGATCTGGCCCTGATTCAAAAATATAACTATTCTGGGCCGCGTTATACGTCTTATCCCACAGCGTTAGAATTCAGTGAAGCTTACGATGAGCCTGCGTTTCAGCATGCCATCGCCCGTTATCCACAGCGACCGCTGTCGCTGTATATCCACATCCCTTTTTGCCATCGGCTGTGCTATTTCTGCGGCTGTAATAAGCTGGTTACGCGTCAGCAGCATAAAGCGGATGAATACCTTGATGTACTGGAGCTGGAAATTCGCCAGCGTGCGCCGCTATTCGTCGGACGAACAGTGACGCAATTGCATTGGGGTGGCGGTACACCAACCTACCTGAATAAAGTACAAATCAGTCGGCTGATGTCGCTGCTGCGCGAGCTGTTCTCTTTTTCCGATCAGGCTGAGCTGTCGCTTGAAGTCGATCCGCGAGAAATTGAGCTGGACGTCCTCGATCATCTGCGGGCTGAAGGGTTCAACCGCCTTAGCATGGGCGTGCAGGATTTTAATAAAGACGTTCAGAAACTGGTTAATCGTGAGCAGGATGAAGACTTTATTTTTGCTCTTATTGAGCGGGCAAAAGCGCTTGGCTTCACCTCAACCAATATTGATTTGATTTACGGCCTGCCGAAACAAACGCCGGAAAGCTTCGCCTTTACGCTACAGCGCGTTGCGGAATTAAACCCTCACCGGCTTAGCGTCTTTAACTATGCGCATTTACCCAGCCTGTTCGCGGCACAGCGCAAGATTAAAGAAGCGGATTTACCGAGCGCGGAACAAAAGCTGGATATTCTGCAACAGACGATTGGATCGCTGACGCAATCGGGCTATCAGTTTATCGGTATGGATCACTTTGCTCGGCCGGACGATGAGCTGGCGGTGGCGCAGCACGAAGGGAAGCTGCATCGCAATTTCCAGGGATATACGACGCAGGGCGATAGCGATCTTCTCGGTATGGGGGTGTCGGCGATTAGTATGATCGGTGACAGTTATGCCCAGAACCAGAAAGAGCTGAAGCAGTATTACGCACAGGTTAAAGACCAGGGAAATGGCCTGTGGCGTGGGTTACAGCTGACGCGTGATGACTGCCTTCGCCGTGATGTGATTAAGATGCTAATTTGTAATTTCCAGCTTAGCTATGCACCCATTGAAGCGGAATATGCTATCGATTTTAAAACCTACTTTGAGCAGGATTTAGCGCTGCTGGCTCCGCTGGTGGCCGATGGGCTGGTCGATAGTCAGGCTGACGGGCTGGTGGTGACGCCGAAGGGACGGTTGCTGATCCGTAATATCTGTATGTGCTTTGATGTCTATCTACGTAACAAGCTCAGAACGCAGCAATTTTCCCGCGTGATTTAGTCAAAAAAACAGCCAGTCGATTTTGCATCGACTGGCTGTTCTTGAACGCTTATAGGATTAACTAAAGAAGTTAATCAGTGCGGCACACAACACGGCGGCAATAGCAGCCTGCGGCGAATGGCTTGCCGCGGAGCCAATTTCAGCGCCATGTGTTGCAACAGAAAGTGTTGCAACGGAAATCAATGAGTCCAGCATGGTGTTCCTCCCGAATCAGCGACACGATCATACTGCTGACCCGAGGCAAGTAAAGGACGAATTAATGACAATTTCGTGCGCCAGATTGTATTTTTTATCACCAATTTGTTTGTTAACAATTGAGCAATAAAAAAGCAATCTTGCTACTCCATTCCCAGCTCTTTTAATTTACGCGTCAGGGTATTTCTACCCCATCCCAGCAATCTTGCCGCTTCCTGTTTATGCCCCTGCGTATGTCGCAGTGCCGTCGTCAGCAACGTCCTTTCCATTTCCGGCTGTGCTTCCGCTAGCAGGTTTTGATGACCGGAACGCAGCGCGCGATCGGCCCATTGTGCCAACAGCGTGGCCCAACTGTCCGGCAGAATATGCACGGTGGAATCAGGTGCGGTGGTCTCGAACAATTCAGGCGGCAGATCCTGAATCAGCACTTCCTGACCGGCGGCCATGACGGTCAACCAGCGACAGGTGTTTTCCAATTGGCGCACGTTGCCAGGCCACGGTAAACGAGTTAGCGCCGTTTCTGCTTCTGGATGCAGATTCTTCGGCTCGACGCCCAGTTCTTTGGCTGTAGCCTGCAAAAAGTAACGCGCTAGGCGGGGGATATCTTCCCGACGTTCGCGCAGCGGCGGCAGATGAACGCGGATCACATTCAGGCGGTGGAACAAATCCTCACGGAACTTGCCTTCCTGCACGCGTTGTTCAAGATTCTGGTGCGTTGCCGCGATAATACGAACATCCACTTTTACCGCAGCATAGCCGCCAACGCGGTAAAACTGCCCGTCTGCCAAGACGCGCAACAGACGGGTTTGTACGTCTAGCGGCATATCGCCGATTTCATCGAGAAACAGTGTACCGCCATCGGCTTGCTCAAAGCGGCCCTGACGAATCTGGTTAGCACCCGTAAACGCGCCTTTTTCATGGCCGAACAGTTCTGATTCGATCAGATCTTTAGGAATGGCAGCCATGTTCAGCGCGATAAAAGGGGATTTAGTACGCGGGCTGTGGCGATGCAGGGCCTGCGCTACCAGTTCTTTACCGGTTCCCGATTCGCCATTAATCAGCACGCTGATCGACGATCGAGACAGGCGGCCGATGATGCGAAAGACGTCCTGCATCGCGGGGGCTTCGCCAATAATGTCGGTTGTCGGGCCGTTGATTGGCTGGTTGCGTACCGGCTGCTGCTGTTCCAGATAATGACTGATCGCGCGCTCAACCAGCGCAACGGCTTCATCAATATCGAATGGCTTCGGCAAATAGTCGAACGCACCCTGTTGATAAGCGCTAACCGCGGCATCCAAATCGGAATGTGCCGTCATAATGATGACTGGGAGCATTGGGTGGCGCTGTTTGATTTGCTGTAAGAGCGCTAATCCATCCATTCCTGGCATACGGATGTCGGACAGCAGAACGTCAGGCGTTTGTGTCGCCAGCGCATGCAGTACCTGATTTCCGTTCTCAAATGTTGCACAGGTTAAACCCGCACCAGCAAGCGCGCGCTCAAGCACCCAACGGATGGAGCTATCGTCATCGACAATCCAGACTATCCCTCGTTGCATTGTAACCTCACTGGCGAATAGGCAGATAAACCGAGAATTCGGTGTGTCCTGGCCAACTGTTAAATTCAATTTTACCTGAGTGCTGGTCGATAAGACTGCGGGCAATGGAAAGCCCTAAACCAGTTCCCCCTTCGCGTCCGCTCACCATCGGGTAAAACAGCGTGTCCTGTAGTTGAGCGGGTACGCCAGGGCCGTCATCTTCCACGTCAATACGTGCTGCGAGGCGATAGCGCACACCGTGTAACGTGAGCTGAAAAGCCGTGCGGGTACGTATCGTAATCGTCCCGCCTTCCTCGCCCAGCGCTTGTAGCGCATTGCGGGTAATATTCAGCAGTACCTGTTCAATCTGATCGGGGTCGTGCGTCAGTTCCGGCAGGCTGGGGTCATAGTCTTTCACCAGCGTCACGTTATCGGGCTTTTCCAGTGAGACGAGTTGGCAAACGCGTTCGGCGACCTGATGGATGCTTTGGGTGATGTGCAGGCCGGGCTGCTGTGGCCCGAGCAGGCGATCAACCAGATTACGCAGGCGATCCGCCTGTTCGATAATGACCTTGGTGTATTCCGTCAACGCTGGGTCAGGCAGTGCTTTAGCAAGCAACTGTGCGGCACCGCGCAATCCGCCAAGCGGATTTTTTATCTCATGCGCCAGACCCCGGACCAAATCACGGGCGGCCTGCTGCTGAGCATGTTGAAGCTGTTCCTGACTGAGACGGCGCTGGTTATCCATCGGCGCCATTTCCAGTAGGATAAAATCGTTCTGTACCCGCTGAGCGGTGAGCGACATGATGTGCGCTTTGCCATCTACGACGATGGTGACTTCGTTATCTGTAAACCCTTGCCCTGAATCCAGACTTTCACGCAGTAAATCGATATTCAGAGAAAAGTATCCCAGCAAATCGGGCAACGGTGTGCCGGATAATTTACGCGAACTTTGTGCCAGTAATTGCTGTGCTGCTGGGTTGGAATAGTGAATAGCCAGATCGTTATCCAGCAATAAGATGCTGTTTATCAGGGAATTTAGGATCTGCCCAGCATCGGGCAGCGTGCCTGTTGCCATAACGCAGACTCCCGCACCGTCGTGGTGCATTGTAGTGTGGATGATGGATGTTACGTCGCAACGGCCAATGCCGGTGGTGAAAAAAGCCCATCCGAAGATGGGCTGAAGCGTTTCCACGGCAACAAAAACAAAATTATTAGTATTCTGTTGTTTATCGGTCATGGTCGGGTATCAGCATACCCAACCACGCCGAGGTATACCCGTCATACTTCAAGCTGCTTGTGCGTTGGCAGCCCTTACTCACCCCAGTCACTTACTTGTGTAAGCTCCTGGGGATTCGTGCGGTTGCCGCCTTCACGCAACTCGAATTATTTTTGGTATAAATATTAGACGCTTGGTTATTAAACGCTGTAGTACAGTTCGAACTCAACTGGGTGTGGCGTCATACGAACGCGGTCAATCTCAGGCTTACGCAGCTCGATGTACGCGTCGATAGCGTCGTCGGTGAACACGCCACCACGAGTCAGGAACTCGCGGTCTTCGTTCAGTGCAGCCAGGGCCTCATCCAGAGAACCTGCAACTTTTGGAATCTCTGCTTCTTCTTCCGGTGGCAGGTCGTACAGGTTTTTGTCCATCGCATCGCCAGGGTGGATTTTGTTGATGATGCCGTCGAGGCCAGCCATCAGCAGTGCAGCGAAGCACAGGTATGGGTTAGCTGCTGGATCCGGGAAGCGTGCTTCGATACGACGTGCTTTCGGGCTAGCAACCACTGGGATACGGATTGAAGCAGAACGGTTACGGGCAGAGTAAGCCAGCATAACAGGTGCTTCGTAGCCTGGGACCAGACGCTTGTAGGAGTTAGTGGTCGGGTTCGCCAAGGCGTTGATGGCTTTAGCGTGCTTGATAACACCGCCGATGTAGAACAGCGCCAATTCAGACAGGCCGCCGTATTTGTCGCCAGCGAACAGGTTAGTGCCGTCTTTAGACAGAGACATGTGGCAGTGCATACCTGAACCGTTATCACCGAACATGGGTTTTGGCATGAAGGTCGCGGTTTTACCGTAGGCGTGAGCCACGTTATGCACGACATATTTGTAGATCTGAATTTCGTCAGCTTTTTTGGTCATGGTGTTGAAGCGGGTAGCCACTTCGTTCTGACCAGCGGTAGCCACTTCGTGGTGGTGAGCTTCAACAACCAGACCCATTTGCTCCATGGTCAGACACATTGCAGAACGGATGTCCTGTGATGAATCGACTGGTGGAACTGGGAAGTAGCCGCCTTTCAGACCTGGACGGTGACCTTTGTTACCGCCTTCGTATGCTTTACCGGAGTTCCAGTAAGCTTCGATGTCGTCGATAGCAACGTGAGAACCGGACGTGCTGCTGCCGAAACGGATGTCATCGAACAGGAAGAATTCTGGTTCAGGCCCGAACAGGACGGTATCGGCAATGCCTGAAGAACGCAGGAAATCTTCCGCACGTTTCGCGATAGAACGCGGGTCGCGGTCATAGCCTTGCATTGTGCCTGGCTCAAGGATGTCACAACGAATGATCAGTGTAGAATCTTCGAAGAACGGATCGATCATTGCGGTGCTGGCATCGGGCATCAGAACCATGTCTGACTCGTTAATACCTTTCCAGCCGCCAATCGAGGAACCATCAAACATTTTACCTTCTTCGAAGAAGTCGGCATTGACTTGATGAGCCGGAATGGTGACGTGCTGCTCTTTACCTTTAGTATCAGTGAAGCGTAAATCAACAAACTTCACTTCGTGCTCATTCAGCATCGTCAAAACATGTTCTGCGGACATACTTGGTTCTCCCGATTGGTCATTTATCGTCGTGGAACGAATATCGTTGTGGATTGATGTTGTTGCCGTGAGTAGACTAAAGCTAAAAGTGTGCCAACTTTTTAAATGTGTGCAATGTGTTGCTCCTTGGGGCTTTCTCACGTAAACCCACTGCACCATTATAGTCTAAAGCACCAAAATGGTGCTCCATATGTGAATTATTGCACTAATTTAGTGCATTCATGTTCGCTTGTAGCGCTTTTGCACCGTGAAAGGGATCACAAAGCAGGCAGCTCTAGGTTGTTTATCATAGATGCTTGTGATCTTGTTTAGTCCCTCGATTAATACGTGTACAATAGCGCGCTATTTCTAAATGCCTGAGGCAAAGCTGTGATCGAAAATTTGCGTAACATCGCCATTATTGCGCACGTTGACCATGGGAAAACCACCCTGGTTGACAAGCTGTTGCAACAATCCGGAACGTTCGGTGAACGTGTCGAAGCAACCGAGCGTGTAATGGACTCCAACGATTTGGAGAAAGAGCGTGGAATTACCATCCTCGCAAAAAATACCGCCATTAATTGGAAAGACTACCGTATTAACATCGTAGATACCCCGGGACACGCCGACTTCGGCGGCGAGGTTGAGCGTGTAATGTCGATGGTTGACTCGGTACTGCTGGTTGTTGATGCGATGGATGGCCCGATGCCGCAAACGCGTTTCGTGACCAAAAAAGCATTTGCCAACGGTCTGAAGCCAATTGTGGTTATCAACAAAGTTGACCGTCCTGGTGCGCGTCCTGACTGGGTTGTCGATCAGGTATTCGACCTGTTCGTGAACCTGGATGCGACGGACGAGCAACTGGATTTCCCGATCATTTATGCTTCTGCGCTGAATGGTATCGCGGGTCTCGACCATACCGATATGGCGGAAGATATGACTCCGCTGTATCAGGCGATTGTCGATCACGTTTCTCCGCCTCAGGTTGAGATGGATGCGCCGTTCCAGATGCAGATCTCTCAGCTGGACTACAACAACTATGTTGGCGTTATCGGTATCGGCCGTATCAAGCGCGGTAAAGTTAAGCCTAACCAACAAGTCACTATTGTTGATAGCGAAGGCAAAACCCGTAACGGTAAAGTCGGTAAAGTTCTGACTCACCTGGGTCTGGAGCGTATCGACGCGACTGAAGCGGAAGCAGGCGATATCATCGCGATCACCGGTCTGGGCGAGCTGAACATTTCCGACACCATCTGCGATCCGCAGAATGTCGAAGCGCTGCCAGCACTGAGCGTCGATGAACCTACCGTTACCATGTTCTTCAACGTTAATACTTCACCATTCTGCGGTAAAGAAGGTAAGTATGTAACGTCGCGCCAGATTCTGGAGCGTCTGAACAAAGAGCTGGTGCACAACGTTGCTCTGCGCGTTGACGAAACCGAAGACGCTGATGCGTTCCGCGTTTCTGGCCGTGGTGAATTGCACCTGTCAGTTCTGATCGAAAACATGCGTCGTGAAGGCTTTGAACTGGCCGTATCACGTCCGAAAGTTATCAACCGCGTTATCGACGGTCGTAACCAAGAGCCGTTTGAAAACGTGACGCTGGACATCGAAGAACAGCACCAAGGTTCAGTCATGCAAGCCATGGGTGAGCGTAAAGGTGATGTGAAAGACATGATCCCAGATGGCAAGGGTCGTATCCGTCTGGATTACCTGATCCCAGCTCGCGGTCTGATCGGTTTCCGTACCGAATTCATGACCATGACGTCTGGTACCGGTCTGCTGTACTCCACGTTCAGTCACTACGATGACGTGCGTCCAGGTGAAATCGGTCAGCGTCAGAACGGCGTGCTGGTTTCCAACGGTCAAGGTAAAGCGGTCGCGTTTGCACTGTTCAGCCTGCAAGATCGCGGTAAGCTGTTCCTCGGACACGGTGCAGAAGTGTATGAAGGCCAGATCATCGGTATTCACTCACGTTCTAACGATCTGACAGTAAACTGTCTGACCGGTAAGAAACTGACCAACATGCGTGCATCGGGTACCGATGAAGCAACCACACTGGTTCCGGCGATCAAAATGTCTCTGGAACAAGCGCTGGAGTTCATTGATGACGACGAATTGGTTGAAGTTACGCCACAGTCTATCCGTATTCGTAAGCGTCACCTGACCGAAAACGATCGTAAACGCGCTAGCCGCGGCAGCAAAGACGTCTAATTTCAGACGGATTTGTCTTGTTACGCAACAGGGCACCTTCGGGTGCCCTGAATTTTATGCGCTTTCTTCCACTTTAACCTTTCCTTTATATTTCCTCCCTGTTCAGTTTCCCCATTTCCCGCTACAGTGAAAATCCTACGATTACGTCAGGAGGTCACTGCCATGCTGTATATCTTTGATTTAGGCAATGTCGTCATAGATATTGATTTCAATAGAGTATTGGGTGTCTGGAGTAATCTGAGCAGCGCGCCGCTCGCGACGTTGCAAGAGCGTTTTGTCATGGGCGAGGCGTTTGAACAGCATGAGCGGGGTGAGATCAGCGACGAGGAATTTGCCACCAGACTGTGCCAGGAAATGGGCATCGCCCTGAGCTTCGAACAATTCACCGCTGGCTGGCAGGCTATTTTTGTCGCGTTGCGTCCTGAGGTTATCGACATCATGCAGCACCTGCGTCATGAAGGGCACCGCGTGGTGATTCTGTCGAATACTAATCGTCTCCACTGTTCACACTGGCCTGCGCTATTCCCAGAAGTGGCGACGGCGGCCGACAAGCTCTACCTGTCGCAAGATATTGGATTACGTAAGCCGGAATTGGCGATTTATCAATATGTCCTGACAGAGGAAGGCGTTCCGCCTGGGCAAGCCGTCTTTTTTGACGATAATGCCGCGAACGTCGATGCTGCACAAAGCCTGGGTATTCACAGCATTCTGGTGACCGATCGTCAGGTGGTGCCGGATTTTTTCGCCATGCAGGCGACGACGGCTAAAGCATGATTTATATCGCAAGGGCGGACACAGCCCCTATTGGGAATGATAACATCAGGAGTAGTTGGGTTTTATGATTGCGCTAATTCAACGAGTATCCAGCGCCAGCGTTACGGTAGAAGGCAGTGTGGTTGGGGAAATCGATAAAGGTTTACTGATCTTGCTGGGCGTTGAGCAGGGCGATGACGAACAAAAAGCCACGCGACTTTGCGAACGTGTATTGGGTTACCGCATATTCGGTGACGATGACGGGAAAATGAATCTCAATGTTCGCCAGTCTGGCGGCAATGTGCTGGTGGTTTCACAGTTTACGCTCGTTGCCGATACGCAGCGTGGCATGCGGCCTGGTTTTTCTCGCGGTGCGCATCCCTCAGAGGCCGATCGCCTCTATCAGTATTTTGTCGGACAGTGTCGTGAGCAAGGCGTTCACACGGAAACGGGGCAGTTTGCGGCAGATATGAAAGTGGCATTGGTGAATGACGGCCCGGTGACGTTCTGGTTACAGACATAGCGTTGTCGCGTCATCGGTCTGTAACGTCATGGTGTTGTAACGTGCTATTACCGTTGCCGTTCCGAGTATAAATTTGCTTCAACAGTCTGATTTCATGAACCCTGATGCAATGAGGCATCTCGGTATAGAGGAAGGGTTATGTATCATTTGAGAGTACCTGAAAGCGCGGAAGAACTGGATGCGTACTATCAATTTCGCTGGGAAATGCTGCGTAAACCTCTGCACCAGCCGCTGGGCTCCGAGCGTGATGCCTATGATGCTCTGGCACATCACCAAACTGTGGTGGATGAACAGGGAAGGCTGGTTGCGATTGGGCGTCTTTCTATCAATGCGGATAATGAAGCGGCAATCCGTTTTTTAGCTGTTCACCCCGACGTCCGAGGGAAAGGGTTAGGCACGCTGGTGGCGATTACTCTGGAGTCAGTCGCGCGTCAGGAAAGCGTCAAGCGCGTGGTCTGTAGCGCTCGAGAAGACGCCATGGATTTTTTCTCCAAGCTGGGCTTTGTTAATCAGGGAGAGATCACTGCGCCACAAACCACACCCGTGCGGCACTTCCTGATGATTAAACCGGTAGCGACGCTGGATGATATTTTGCATCGTCCTGACTGGTGCGGACAGTTGCAGCAGGCGTGGTATGAGCACATTCCCCTGAGTGAAAAAATGGGAGTGCGGATAAGCCAGTACACCGGAAAGCAATTTATTACCACCATGCCTGAAACAGGCAACCAGAACCCGCATCACACGCTTTTTGCCGGCAGCATGTTTTCTCTCGCTACGCTCACTGGGTGGGGATTAATCTGGCTGTTATTGCGTGAACGACACCTCGGTGGAACGATTATTCTGGCAGATGCGCACATTCGTTACAGTACGCCGGTGAGTGGCCGACCGAATGCCATCGCTGATTTAGGGTCGCTGAGTGGCGATCTGGATCGTCTCGCGCGTGGGCGTAAGGCGCGCGTGCAGCTCAATGTTGAACTCTTCGGTGATGACAATAAAGGGGCGTTGTTCGAAGGGGTTTATATCGTGCTGCCTGCTCAACCGGATACGCCACTGGAAGAAGGTGGGTCAGTAGTGGATTAGCCCGTGGCTAATCATTGTGACAGCCAAGCATGATAACGTTCTTCCCATCAATACATCATGCTGCATGTTAGCCAGCACATTTCGCCATAATAATACCCGTAGTTCTCACTGGGTGATGTTGCTGACAACGTCCGTAGAGCGGGAGTAACGGATAGATCGTAAAGACGTTGCGAGTTCGTCCATGTAAGCTCGGCTTGCGCAGATATGAATCTCATCCCTGAGATCCACCCTTTGAGGGCCGTCGCAAGCGACGTTCAAAAGCCTTCATGACGCTTTTGTCCTTGGCGCGAACGCTTTACTCTTCTATCCCATTATCACCGTTTTCACTCTACGAAGAGGTTTTCCAACGATCAGCAAACACTGCTATCTCTCACTTCGGGCTTTCCAGCGTTCGCTCGTCAAGTAGCCGTTCACGCCCACATCCAGGAAAGGGCGTGGCGGCAGGTAGTTCGCCTGTCCGAGCGATTGCATATCAACGATTAGCGGGTTGTCTTCACCCAGCGCCAAATCCGCCAGAATATGTCCGGCAGCGGTTTGCTTCGACAGCCCCGCCCCGTTACAGCCAGCGGACGCGTACACATTGTCGCTTAGCTGCCCCCAAATTGGCGCGCCGTTGCGCGTTACGCTAATCAAGCCTGACCAGGTATGCGCCATCTTCACATCGCTCAACTGCGGGAACATCTGGGCAAAAATAGCCGCGTGACGACGCGCGTGGCGTCCGGTTTCTACCGCGCTATTGACCAGCTCTGGGGTAAATTTCACATGCTCCCGAATCAGGAAGCGATGGTCGCGCGTATAGCGTAGCGTCGCGCTGGCCAGCGCATTGACCGGCGTCAGCCCCCAGTCCGGCATGTCGCCCATGCGCGCTATCTGCTCCGCGTTCAGCGGCTCCGTCAGCGTCGCGAAGGTCGCCACGGCAAACACCCGACCATTGAACAGCGGCAGGCCGCGCGCCGCGCCGTTAATCGCCATCATCAGCTTATCCGCCTGAATCTCGCCGTACGGCGTTTCCACACGAATGCGCGATCCTGTTTCGATATTCAGCGCGGGTGAATGGGCGTAAACCGTCACGTTCTTCGGCAAATTCGCCACCAGCCCGACCACCAGCGCCGCCGGGTTTAGCAGAATACAATTGGGCGTATACACAGCACGATGATAGAAAGACGTGCCTAAGCGGCGGGCAAGTTCGTCTTTTTCCACCACCTGATAGGGTTCGCCAAGATCGTTCAATTCGCGGACATAGGTATCGATCAGGCCGTCAAACGTCGAACTGACGGCGCAGTGATATTTCCCCGCCACGCTCCAGTCGCATGCAATCGCATGGCGATCCACCTTATCCTTCAGATGCGCTACACCGGACTGCAACAGGCGACGATAAGCCGCCGCTTTTTCCAGCTCGGCGGTCGAGCTGCCGATGTTGTGCGGTAAATCGATGACGAAACCGGAGTTACGCCCGGAGGCATTGTCGCCAATCTCGCCCGCATCCAGCAGGATAATATGTTTATCCGGGCGCTGTTCAGCCAGACGCTGTGCAAAGGCGATCCCCGCATAGCCAGCGCCGATTACCAGCCAGTCCGCCGTTGTTTTTCCACGCTGCTGTGGGTAATTCGGTTTATCGACAAGATCTGCCGACCAGCCATTACGATTCTGATCGAAAGGAAGATGTTTGATTTTCACAATGGTGTAAGCCTTGAAGAGAACGGGTTGTATCAGAAGACTGACGATACGCAATGCTGATTAAGATAAAGAAAGGCAGGAAGCGGTGTCCAGCAAGAAATGTCGCTAAAACTTAGATAAATAAGTGAAAAGTCAAAGCGCCTGCAAATACAGGCGCTCAGAAGGACTAAGACGTTACACGACGCCCTGCGCCAGCATCGCGTCAGCCACTTTTACAAAACCTGCCACGTTGGCACCGCGCACGTAGTTAGTTTGGCTGTCTTCACCGCCATACTGCACACAGGCACTGTGAATATCCAGCATGATGTGGTGCAGACGCGCATCCACCTTCTCTGCTTTCCAGCCCAAACGTGCCGCGTTCTGCGCCATTTCCAGACCGGATGTCGCCACGCCGCCCGCATTAGCCGCTTTGCCCGGCGCAAACAACACGCCAGCATCCAGGAACGCGTCGGTCGCTGGGATCGTGGTTGGCATGTTGGCACCTTCTGCCACCGCTTTCACACCGTTAGCAATCAGCGTCTGCGCCGCTGGCAGATCCAGCTCATTCTGCGTCGCACACGGCAGCGCGATGTCTACCGGTACTTCCCACGGCGTTTTTCCTGAGAGGTAGGTCAGTTTCGCTTCACGCGCGTAATCTTCCACGCGGCCATAACGTTTATTTTTGATCTCTTCAAGCAGCGCCAGTTTTTCTGGGGTAAACCCGTTCTCATCCACTACCGTGCCGTTAGAATCTGATGCCGTAACCACACGCGCACCCAGCTCCATTGCTTTTTCAATCGCATACTGCGCCACATTGCCGGAACCAGAAACCGCAACACGCATGCCTTCAAAGCTCAGACCGTGGCGTTTCAGCATCGCTTCCGTGAAATAGATCAGGCCGTAGCCCGTCGCTTCAGGACGGATCAGACTGCCGCCGAACGACAATCCTTTACCCGTGAAGACGCACGCGGTGTTGTTGGTCAGCTTCTTCATCATGCCGGTCATGAAACCGACTTCACGGCCACCCACGCCGATGTCGCCCGCCGGAACGTCGGTATCCGCGCCCAGATGACGATACAGTTCCGTCATCAGCGCCTGACAGAAGCGCATGACTTCGCCCTGGCTTTTCCCTTTCGGGTTAAAGTCCGATCCGCCTTTGCCGCCGCCCATTGGCAGTGTCGTCAGCGCATTTTTGAACGTCTGCTCGAACCCAAGGAATTTCAGAATCGATAGGTTAACGGACGGATGGAAACGCATGCCGCCTTTGTACGGGCCGATCGCGGAGCTAAACTGGACACGCCAGGCGCGGTTCACCTGTACCTGACCTTTGTCGTCCGTCCATGCGACGCGGAACTGAATCACACGCTCCGGTTCTACCAATCGTTCCAGCAGGCTGTAGTCCGCATAGTGAGGGTTCTGGTCCAGAAAAGGCCACAGAGTGGAAAGGACTTCATTAACGGCCTGTAGAAACTCAGGTTGATGCGGATCGCGCTGTTGAACAGAATCAAGAAAACTTGCCAGAGATACGATTTGTGCCATGAACAGCTCCTGATTGAACGAATAAGTTCCCGTCTGCTTCTTTATTTTTAGACACGCAGAAGCTTGTGGGGTCGGTGAAAATGATGTTGTGTCCTCTGGACTATAACACTGGCGATGGATATTTAAGCAAGCGTTTTCTTTTCATATAAACGTTATAATCCAATGGGATAGGAAGGGGTTTTGGGTGATTTGAGAAGAGAAATTTGCTATAAGTTTTTGTTATATAACAAAAGGCACAGCTAAGAAGCCGTGCCTTTCATCACTGAAAAAAAATGCAAAAAAAGCTAATTTTTATTCGTCTTCCTCATCGTGCAGCGGCACGATGAGCATATCGACATGTACGGTATTAATCAGTTGGCGAGCAGAAGACATCAATTTGCTCCAGAAGTCCTGATGGTGACCGCACAGCACGAGGTCGACATCGTATTTCTTAATCGCATCAACCAACACCTGCCCTAAATCGCCGCTGCCGCTCAGCGTCTCGCTGATAGGGTAGCCCGCGTTCTGGGACAGCTCAGTCAACGCATTCTGGGTTTCTTCAGAGATACGCTGTTGCATGTCACCCAGATTGACGTCAATCAGCCCTGTGTAGAGATCGGAATAGTTCACATCAACGTGGATTAACGAGACTTTCGCATTGTACGGTCTTGCCATTGAAACAGCTTTTTCCACTAACACTTTGCTTTCTGGAGAAAGGTCAACAGCAATAAGGATATGTTTGTAAGCCATAATAAGACTCCTTCCGTAAAGACTAATTAAGGGTTAGCAGATATTTCTCCTGCCAATCTGATACTTAACAGCGGATTATAGGATAGCACTCGTCCACGCTATCGGACTGTTCAGTCGATCACAACCCGTTTTAAAACCTGTTAATTCTATTGATAAGTGTAGTAGAAACCGCTCCTTTTCACAGTTAAATCGCGCAGCTTCTCCTTTCAGAAAGGGCATTATCTCGTCGAAAATCGTCCTTCATCCCGATTGCGCCAGCCTCTCTGGCACAAACGAACATTCTTCTTCTACACTACAAGTAGGGGTGGTGAACTTGTCCGCTGCACCTTGGGATGGAAAACGAGAATGGGGCTAGTCGTGATGCCGTTGGCTAGCCAAAATGACAATAAAATCGTGCGCAAGCGCGTGGCATAACTATTCGTAGAAAAAATGTCACAGAAAAAACGGCGTCGATAAGCGTCGCGGATAATAAATAGTAACGCTTGTCACCGGTGACTGGTGGATAACGGGAATGTATGACCATCGAATCTGACGAATAGAACGACCGGGAGGAAAGCATGATTAGTACATTTGCGCTTTTCTGGGCTTTATGTATCGTCTGTATCATCAATATGGCGAGGTACTATTCTTCATTACGCGTGTTACTGCTAATTTTGCGTGACTGTGACCCGCTGCTTTACCAATACGTTGACGGGGGGGGATTTTTTACATCGCATGGCCAGCCAAGTAAACAAATCCGGCTGGTACGCTATATTTACGCGCAACGCTATCTTGATCATCACGACCCTGAGTTTATTCGCCGTTGCGAGCGAGTGCGGGGACAGTTTCTGCTTACGACCGCCCTGTGTGGCCTTATCGTCATCAGTCTGTTTGCGATGACGATATGGTATTAAACGCGGGTACTTACACCATTTTCTGGTATTAACATCACTATTGTTATTAACACCACCACTGGTATGACAACCATGAACGTCGATAAAAAGTAAAAAGGCGATTCCCCACAGAATCGCCTTTTTTATGATAGTTAGATCAGCTTCAACGCCAGCCAGTACAGCGTACCGGACATCAGCATTGAGACAGGCAGCGTCAACACCCAGGCAAGCAGAATACTTCTTATCGTTTTGCCCTGTACGCCTCCACCGTCCGCAATCATCGTCCCGGCAACCGCCGAGGATAATACGTGCGTGGTGGAAACCGGCATACCGGTGTAACTGGCAACGCCAATCGACAGAGCCGCCGTCACCTGCGCCGAAACGCCCTGTGCGTAGGTCATGCCTTTCTTACCAATCTTCTCACCGATGGTCACTGCAACGCGTTTCCAGCCCACCATGGTGCCCAGAGACAGCGCCAATGCGACAGCGACGATAATCCAGAGAGGCGCATACTCAACCGTCTGCAGCATGTCTTTACGCAGGTTGCTCAGGTAGCGCTTATCTTCGCCCGACGTTTCTGGCAGCTTGATCACTCGGTCCATCGTGTCAGAGATACACATCAGCAAGCGACGCACTCTGCTACGATCGTCAGGGTTCAACTGGTCGTAACTTTTCAGGTTATTCAGCAGGCCCTGTGTACGTTCAATCGCAATCATTACGCGTGAACTGTCACAGTGAAACTCTTTCTGACCGTTGCTGGGAGTCGTGCTTTCTGGCGTAGAAATCACTGGCGGAGACAGGTCGATAACGTGCGTCAACGCGTCGCCGTGCTGCTTGTAGTATTCCTGCAAATTGACAACGGCATCACGGGTACGGCTGATGTCATAGCCAGACGCGTTCATGTTGACAATAAAGCCGGCAGGCGCGACGCCAATCAGCACCAGCATAATCAAGCCGATACCTTTCTGACCGTCGTTTGCACCGTGAGAGAAGCTCACCCCAATTGCCGATAAAATCAGCGCGGTACGCGTCCAGAACGGCGGCTTACGTTTGCCGTCCTGCTTTTCACGATCGACAGGCGTCAGATGCACGCGCTTGCGTTTTTTGCTGTTGTTCCAGAACCGACGCAGTACCAGCAACATCAGACCTGCCACCACCATCCCCACAATCGGCGAGAGCAGCAGGGACAGGAAAATGCTGATCATTTTCGGCACGTTCAACGCGTCCACGACGGAGGTATCCGTCAACAGCGCGTTGGTCAAACCAATACCGATAATGGAGCCGATCAACGTGTGAGAACTGGAGGCAGGAATACCGAAATACCAGGTACCCAGATTCCAGATAATGGCAGCCAGCAGCATGGAAAAGACCATCGCCAGACCGTGCGCCGAACTCACGTTCAGCAATAAATCCGTGGGGAGAAGGTGAACAATGGCATAGGCCACGCTCAGGCCGCCCAGCAGTACACCGAAGAAATTAAAGACCCCCGCCATAACAACGGCAAACTCGGCGCGCATCGCTCGGGTATAAATAACAGTGGCAACGGCATTCGCAGTATCGTGAAAACCGTTGATGGCTTCATACATCAGTACAAACAACAAAGCCAATATCAACATCAGGCCAGTGTAGTAATCCAAACCGGCAAATAAATGTAGCATAAACGTTAGGCCATTTAGTGGTCATGAACGCGGCGCATTATCGGCGACAAGCAGGGGTCTGGAAAAGCGAAATATGACATTTTTTTGACTTAATATGTGACGACGATCGGTAGATAAACCACTTAATCAATAAAAATCAAATAATTATATATTTTTACTAAAATATGCAAATTGTTACGCTGGTGTCGAACAAAAACCAACACTACAATTTGCCGCCCTACGGCTTTCGGCCTGTGGCAATCCCAGAAGATAAAATCACTCATCGGAGAAATGCATTGTGGAACAGTTTGACGCTGTCATCATCGGTGCCGGTGCAGCAGGCATGTTTTGTGCGGCACAGGCAGGACAACGCGGACTGCGTGTTCTACTGCTCGATAACGGCAAGAAGGCTGGCCGGAAAATATTGATGTCCGGGGGCGGGCGCTGCAACTTTACCAATATGTATGCAGAGCCAGCAGCCTATCTGTCTCATAATCCTCACTTTTGTAAATCAGCGCTGGCGCGTTATACCCAGTGGGATTTCATCAGTCTGGTCAACCACCACCGCATCGCTTATCACGAGAAAACCCTCGGTCAGTTATTCTGCGATGATTCCGCGCAGCAAATCGTGGACATGCTGGTAACAGAATGTGAGCGGGCGAACGTCACCCTTCGTTTGCGCAGTGAAGTGACTTCGGTAGAGAAATCAGACGATCTGTTCACCGTCCAGCTAAGCAACGGCACAGCATTCCAGAGCGCATCGTTAGTCGTTGCCTGCGGCGGTCTGTCGATGCCCGGCCTAGGCGCGACGCCGTTCGGTTACCAGCTCGCCGCACAGTTCGGTATCAACGTGCTCCCAACTCGCGCTGCACTGGTGCCCTTTACGCTGCACAAGCCGCTGCTCGAGCAGTTGCAAACGCTCTCTGGGGTCTCCGTGCCGACCGTCGTCACCGCAGAAAACGGCGTGACGTTCCGTGAAAATATCCTGTTTACGCACCGTGGGCTATCTGGCCCCGCTATTTTGCAGATTTCCAGCTACTGGCAGGCCGGCGAGTTCGTCACCATCAATCTACTGCCCGACCGCAATCTTACCCAGCTCATTAATGACGAGCGCACCGCTCACCCGAATCAAAGCCTGAAAAACACGCTGGCACAGTGGTTGCCTAAACGGTTGGTTGAATGCCTGCAAGCGTTAGGGCAACTGCCGGACGTCACATTGAAACAGCTCAACAGCGCACAGCAAACACAGATTGAACAGAGCCTGCAACAGTGGCGCGTGCAGCCAAACGGTACGGAAGGTTATCGCACAGCCGAAGTCACCATCGGTGGCGTTGACACCCGTGCGCTGTCCTCCAAAACCATGGAAGCCAGCGCGGTACCGGGGTTGTATTTCATCGGCGAAGTGGTCGATGTGACCGGCTGGCTCGGCGGCTATAACTTCCAATGGGCGTGGAGCTCTGCATGGGCCTGTGCGCAGGCGCTGCAAGTCATGCAGGAACAGTCACCTTTTCCCTAAGTTGTGGCATCACAACCACAACCGTTCCAATGGATTCAACATTCAGGGCACCTTCACGAAAATTAATACAGCCCATTAGCCGTACAAAGGGATGTATCATTACCAGAAGATTTGTACACTTCATCGCATGGCGAAAAATGTCTACTTAAGGAACGGATGATGAAAATAAAGCAAGTCAAGTTGCACAATGTCGGGCGTTTTGCGTCTCTGGATGCCCCCATTGCGCCAACAGCTGATTATCCTTCCAATGTCACGGTACTGGTCGGCAACAATGGCGCAGGCAAGACATCTATTTTACAGGCATTGGCAACCTCACTCGGCTGGCTAGTGGCGAGAATACGCAGCGAAAAAGGCACCAGCGGTACTATCAGCGAAAGTACCATCACGAAACGGCAGCCTTCTGCTGCCATTGAGATTGCGGTTCACGGTGGCACGCAGCATCAAAAATCCAGTGGGGAAAAAGAAGCAAGTTACAGTTGGGTGCTGGCAAAAGTCCGTAGCGGCCAAAAAGGGCAACATGTCAGCCAGTTGAACGACCTTTCCGCGCTAGCGGATCGCTACCGCACCGCGTTAACCGAAGATGATCAAAGCAGTCTGCCGTTAATTGCTTTTTATCCAGTTGAACGCAGCGTGCTGGATATTCCGCTGAAAATAAAAGGCAAACACCGTTTTCAACAGTTAGATGGATACGATAACTCGCTCAACAGGGGCGTAGATTTTCGTCGGTTTTTCGAATGGTTTCGGCTACGAGAAGATATTGAAAACGAGACGAAACCATCCTTGACGGATACTATTTCTAATATACTCGACAACAACCCTGAACAATTTATTAGTCAAGCCCTTGATCCTGAAAAAAATAAAGATATCGATATTGAAGCGGAAGTAACGACGCTAAAGAATGTACTATCCAAATTAAAACTATCCGAAAAATCGAATAAAGACCCACAACTTGATGCCGTTCGGAATGCGATCTATCACTTTATGCTAGGTTTTTCTAACCTCCGAATACGCCGCACTCCTAGGCTACATATGTCCGTCGATAAAAACGGTGAAACCTTCAACGTACTGCAACTTTCTCAGGGTGAAAAATCACTGATGGCGCTGGTAGGGGATATCGCACGTCGGTTGGCAATGATGAACCCAGAATTAGGTAACCCGCTACATGGGCAAGGCATTATTCTGATCGATGAAGTCGATATGCACCTGCATCCCTCGTGGCAACGCAGTATTATTGAACGGCTAACAACGACCTTCCCACACTGCCAGTTTATTTTGACCACCCACTCACCGCTGGTGATCAGCGACAGTAAAGACGTGCTGGTGTATTCACTTGATGACGGCAAGCTCACTGAGGTGCCATCCCAATATGGTCAGGATGCTAACAGCGTCTTACTGGAAGTCATGGACACACACATCCGCAACGCGCATATCGCCTCAAAATTTAACGATCTATTGGATTTAATCCAGCGCAAACAGTTAGCACAAGCCAAAACGTTGTTGAACGAACTGACAGAAGAGTTGCCCCCCACTAATTTGGAGCTAACCAAAGCTCGCCTATTACTGCGCAAACAGGAGTTACGCGGTGAGAAGAATAACTAAAGGCGCTGAACCTGTCAGTCTGACAGCCTGGAAACGTGCCAATCCTACTGGTCGATATGATGATCTGATACCAGCCGCTCGTCAGGACATCCGTGATGCCTGTACCAAAGAGCAATTTGGCCTGTGTGCCTACTGTTGTAGACCGATAAGTGGTGATCACCAGGACACCATGAATGAACATGTTCAGGCTCGCAACTCTGCACCACAGCGCAGCCTCGACTTCACCAACATTGTGGCGAGTTGCAAAACACCAGACCAGTGCGATGCCGCCCACGGTTCACAATCTTTTTCACTCACGCCATTGATGGCAGCTTGTGAAACAGAATTGCAATTTATGATCAGCGGGCGCGTCACCGGCACCACATCACGCGCACAAGATACCATTCGGGTGCTTAATCTCGGTGACAGTGAAACTCATAACAAAAAACTGATTGAAACACGTAAGCAAGCTATCAATACCATCTTATGGACAAATGGGATTGAGCCTGATGAGGGCCTGGAAGATGACGAACTGCTGCAATCCATCATTAACGATCTCTGTACACCTAAGAATGGTCTACTTGAACCTTACGCACCTGTGTTGGTTAATATCTTGAGAGGGTGGTTGTCAGTATAGAAACCCGGTTGTTTCTTAGTATCGTCTGCACGAAGCCAGGTGCCTGATGCTGAATGAACATCTGGATGTTTCAAGCGCCGCCTTCAACGTGGGTTATGAAAAGCCCTTAGCAATTCAGCCGCGAATATCGCCGTTTGTTCGTCGTTACAGCCAGGAAAGATATTACCGCCCTGCGCGAGCAGGTTCCCCCATTGGGTATGCGCTCATCGCCTCAATTAATCCTGACCAAAACGATCGCGCGGACAAGCCTGATTAATGAGATAAATTCATAAAGGCTACGCGGCAATGCTGCATTTTGCCCGCTGTGTCATTGTCTGAAATAAAGCCCTATTGATAGGCTCTTAATGCGAGTCCTTAGCGTCAGGTTTATTGGGAGGAGATCAGCGATAACTGCTGAATCGCAGCTATCGCTTGTTGGTTTACTTCAACTGACAGCGTCTAGATACTTTTCAATCAATCGGCAAACATCCTCAACGTTATCATCATTAGGCCAGCTGAATGCGGGAGTAGTATTTACTTCGATTACGCTGTAACGATCACCTTGCAGTTCAATTAAATCGACCCCGCAAACAGGAGCCTGCATCAGCCGGGCACATCGCTCAGCCACAGCTTTCATTTCCTCGGTCAGCTTGCAAGACTGCCAGGAACCACCAGTGGAAAGATTGGTGGTAAAGCCATCAGGCGAAAGATAACGATAAAAAGCAAAGACCGCCTGATAATCAATTACCCTGACACGAATATCCCTGCCCGGTTTGGCAAGCTCCCGCTGTAGATAAACCGCACCGCCGTGCGCGAACTGCAATCGAGCGTACTGCCAGAGTTCGTCAGCGTTATCGATAAGCCTGACGTCCATTCCTTTAGCACCAATCAGCGGCTTAACCACGCAGGGAAGACCAATTTCGGGTATCAGTTTGTCCAACGCGGCTTCGTTCGTGACTACAACCGTATCGGCGTGGTGACATCCATGACGATGCAAAACAATGCTATTAATAAGCTTGCTCTGGCCTGTACTGAGCACTTCTGCTCGATTAATGACCGGCACCCCTGCTTTTTCAAACGCCTGAAGCAAAGCCAGCCCAGTTTCCCGGGCCTGAAGCGAAACCCAGCCAAATACCAGATCAGGCTGGATAAGTTCCGTTCCCACATAGATCGCTAATGCTTTTCCGTTTTGAATACTGAAAGAGATTTCAGAGGGTGTTGCAGCACAGGCAACTAAGCCTTTTACCGCCAAGCTGGCCTGTAATTTCACAACATCTTCTGTTCGCTCACGGCATAGAATTAAAACCGTCATATCGGATCGTCCTGTAACATCATGTTGCCAGCGAGCGCCCCCTGACTAGTGTTAATAATATCAGAGCGTTCTGGAAACCCGACCCGCCACCATCCGCCACCCAGCTCGTTATTCATAATATAAATGCCTAGTAAACATTTACCCTGCATCACATACTCTTCCTGCTTCTCCACGCTAAATGCAGTTACCGAATAGTTGGCAATAGGTACTCGACGCTGGATAACATAGGGCAAATTCTGAGCCAGAATAGCGGAGAGTTGGCGTTCCCATGTATCCTGATCCAGCTCCCAGCCACACAGGATATCGTTGCCACCATAACCGTGCGCAGGCTTAACAATCCACTCCTCTCGCTGTTTCCGTAAACTCTCCAACTTCATGTCGTCAAGCCGCCAGGTATAGGGGATAAAGGCCTGCAGCTTTTCATAGAGCTGCTCATCGAAAAACGGGCGAAAGCGTTCGTCATGTACCAGAGTCATACACAATTTATTACCAATTAAGCGCCCCTCAAACCCTGCTGGTAAAACGACCAGCCGCTTTTCCAGCGCCTGACAAAGCGGCTGATACTCTTCAGGTGCGTTCACTACATCCACCAAATCAAAGAGACAATAAAGATGTGTCACCTGCTTCTCATCAAGAAAAAGTCCCTGCTCCTGCAGGATCAGATCACGATGGGAAACCAGCGCGGCATCAATACCCCAGCGTTGCAGTTCAGCAACCATTAACGTGGCGACCGGGGTAATTTGCGGCAGTACACCACCATCTTCTACCACGGCCACAAACGGGCGGCTGCCCACCGGTGTATGTAAGAGCTGATGAAGCCAAGCCGCCCATTGATAAAGCGGATCGGTATTGCCACCAGGATGACAAATGCGATGTGCGATCGAATAAGCTAGACCGCCAACGTTGGGCCCGGCATTCAGCTCGACCATCCTCGGGTGATCGATTTCCCCGGCGATATCCACCCGCATATAGGAAGAAGGCGCGGTGAAACAGGAGAATTGCGTGATGACATCAATATGTTCAGCGGAAAATCCTAACCAGCGTGCGAACTCAACCCAGTCACCATGAAAATACTCCTTAACGGCTTGCTGTATTCCTTGTATATAGGCAACTGAAAGCAGTCTAATTTCTTCAGCAATAGCGCGATTTAATTTAGGCGCGTCGCAGATAAAATCCAGAGTGGTGAATAACGTGTGATTCTTCAGCTGTAAGGCTTTTTCATTGGTTACGAAATGGCTCATTTTTTACCCACATCAGAAAAGCGTAAAATGGTTGAAGGCGATTTTCTTTTAGCCAGTAATTTGACGGTGAGTCCCGTAAACATCAGCAGGGTAACAAGTGCAGAAAGACAGAAATAAAGTGGCAGATAGCCGAATCTGTCCGTCAGGTAGCCGAATGCCAGACCAGCAATGAAAACGGTGCAATAGTGCATATTTAAAATAACAGCCTGAAGCCGACCGGCCTGAGAAGGAGCCACCAACTTCATTAAAAAGGAATTGGCGATCACCCTAGCCCAGACAATAGTAGCGCCAATCAGTAAAGTGGCGACAAGACCTGAAACAAGAGTAGTGCTCAGGGGCAAAAGCATGTTAAAGATCGCCACGCTCAGACCTGAGATAAAGAGTAAAGAGAAAGAACGTGCATGAAACCGGCTACTGAGTACCAGACTCATCGCCATTGCACCGGCAGAGTAAGCCGCGTTCAGATAGCCAAACCCTTCTGCAGTCACATGCATGCTTTCCTTACTGATCGGCCCCAGCAAGATATTAAACATTTGCAGAAAGGTCATTGGGATCAGCATCACGAGCAAGGCAGGCAGAACGCCCACCTGCCTCAAGAGTGGAGGCTCTTCTGTGTGCGTTTTTAACACCGTTTTCCCGCCTGTAGCTTCAGAAGTAACGCTAGGCAGGCGAAAAGCCTGTAGAGCCACGCTCGCCAGAATGACACTCACCAATCCGAACGTCAGGCCGGACGAAGCTAAAACCGTCAGGCCCCCCCCTACCATCGTGCCTATAATATTGCCAAACTGGATGGACATCTCAAATCTGCCGTTAGCCACGCCCAAATACTGGCTTTCCGTCATGACATGTAGATAAGAACGAATAGCAGCGAGAAAAACCGTATTTGATATACTGGCAACGGCAATAACGGCATACAGGCCCGTTATGCTCATCAATGCGGACGGGAAGAGAATAAACGGCACCATAAACAGCACGCTGAGAAGGCAAGCGAAAACCATCAATTTTCTCTTGTCACGTTTGTCTACCAGTTTCCCGGTAAGCGAACCGATCAATAATCCCGGCAGCGCTCTGATGCAAAGCATGGCACCAATTGCGGTCGCAGCCCCTGTCAGCTCCAGCAACCGCCAGGGAATATAAACGCCTAAAATACCGATATTGATATAATAGCCCAGCGCGCAGAGGTAATATTTACGCCCAACCATCAGACCTCCCATTCCACATTATCATTTAACCAGCGGCTGAAGGCTTCTATTCTCTCTTCCACCTCTTGGCTGGATCTACCGGAAATCACCCCCGCGGCGACATGGCTCACGCTAGAATCCGCGCCCCGAAAGCGGCTGCCTACTGGAGCGTTGAAACGATAGTGGCTGAGCCAGTCGAAAGGCGGTTCTGTGTCCGGCAGGGATCGCAGAACACCAACCTGAGGCGGCAGCAGAAACCAGCCACTTTGTTGTAAAGCAACAGAGGGGAGGCACAAATCAAGTTTTTCCCCCTGCTGCTGGCGCAACCAATGTTCATTGATATTAATACCCCAAGCCTTTTCAATCGCTTGCGGTACCAACGCCCCGCCGGAGCGGGCCGCGATTTCACACAGGACAATGTCATCATCGGGAGTGAGAAAAAACTCAGCATGGAAGGCCATCTGAGCCACAGGCGGAAGTGCGGCGATAACTCCGCGAGTTTTCCCTTTCATCCGGGTATCAATAGAGGAACCAGCTTCGACAATCACGCTGCCCAGAGGCACACCATCCTGCCAGGCCAGGCAACTGGTGGTATAGAAGGACACGGTAGCGAAAACCATTTCGCCATCTTCGACCAAACCATCAACGTGATACATTTTCCCCTCAATGAACTGCTCAACCAGCAAAGGGAAGTGCAGAGCAGTATCATTGATCTCCATAGCGTGACGAAGGATGCTGGTATTGCGCGAGCCGCCGCCATCGACTGGCTTTAGCACGCAGGGGAATCCCGTTTTGCGAACAGCAGCGTCAAACTCTTCGCTGTCGGCCACGGTGTGCCAATCGGCGACCTTAATACCCTGTGAACGACAGTAAGTTTTCATCAACCCTTTATCGCGGTAGGCCAGTGCCGAATCAAGCCGCTGCCCTTCAATTCCTAACCTTTCCCTGAGCTGAGCGCTGCGGATTAGATCGTATTCGGAATGGCAAACAACATAATCAATGGGGTGAGCGGTAATCAACCTGTCAATCCAAGCGACAACTTCACTGTCTTGATCAATGCTTTTCGTGTGATAAAAAGAAGCAAAGCACGATGTTTCGGGTAAATCACACTGTGCAATAACGTGCAACTGAATAGCATGACTGACCCGCCATTGATAAATATCGAAAAGCGGGCTACGAATAAAAACAATAGCGTGCATGGTTTACTCCGTGTCAGATACTTTCGGCAATCCTTTCCACCCAACTTCCTGAATGGTTCAATAGCGCATTACTGTAAATAACGTCGCCTTCTTCTACCGTCATATTTTTCATAGCCAAATAAGACTGAAATAAATTCCCGCCCTTATTATTCTTTTTATTCAGATATTTACTCACATAGCTGGCTGCTTCGATTAAGGAGTCGATATCCAAATCAAGATTCAGATTGGCCTGATTATCTTTTAAAAGATGAGCGATTACTTCAGTTCGTAAATTCCCGCCGCCTTTCCCCATACCAAGTAAAGAGCCGTCGATAATTTTAGCACCAGCTTTAATCGCCGTCAGAGCATTAATACCAGCAAGCCCTAGGTTATCATGAGGATGAAAACCGATATTTTTGGCCAACAAGGCTTTCATGCCCGCGATCAGAACAGTGACATCTTTCGGCTGCATATTACCTAGCGAATCAGCAGAATAAATAATGTCCGCGCCACTTTCCTCGCACAGTCGCATATTATCGATCACCTCTTTCAGCCGAAAACGGCTCATACGAACAAAGTTGGCACAAACTTTCAGGTTCTGCTTTTTGCTCCAGGTGATAAGTTTCAGTGCTTGCTCAATATTCTGCGGCGTAATACAGATACGAATTAAGTCCAGACCGACATCGACAAGTCGCGAAATATCCTCGCCGTCAACATTTTTTGGATGAGCCATTACCCCCAACTTCGCCTGTTTCGGCAAGGCTCTCAGCCGTTTAAAAAGGTCTGGCGTAATATCTGAGGTTAGGCCACAGTTTTTAATATCAAACGGTGAACCTTTTAAATAGCCTAACTCAATATAGTTAACTCGCGCTTTATCCAGATGATAAACGATGCTCTGTACATCGTCCTCAGAAAAGTGAAAGCTATTAACGTAACCACCATCTCGCAGTGTGACATCGATAATTTCCAGTGAATTTTTCATTTTCACTTTAACTCCTTAATTATTTATCAGCCTGCTTTAAGACCGTAACGGTTATAGTTTAATTTCTCACGAGCTGCTTTTAACGTCATACCTTTCTCTACTAAATCCTCAACCTGTGTTTCCATGGTAAGAATTTCGCTAACCAGCTCTTCTACCTGAGCCAATTTATCCTGAGGAATAACAACAACGCCGGAGCTGTCGGCACAAATAATATCGCCCGGAGTAACTGTCGTTTCGCCGATATTTACTGGCACGTTAATGGCTTTCAGCATCGTTCTGCCTTTTCCTGACTTCATATAAACAGCACGGGAGAATACCGGATAGCCAGATGCGGCAATTCCATCGGCATCACGACAGGAACCGTCAATCACAGTTCCTGCAATGCCTTTACGCACAGCAAGTCGAGACAGAATATCTCCCCATACAGTGACCTCAGTTACACCCCGGTTAGCGATAATTATGACGTCGCCCTCCGCAACGTCATCGATATAATCTGCAGCTTTTCCCGACTCCCCAGGCTGTACAGCTTCCACCTGTAAAGTAAACGCTGGACCGACACACCTCATACCGAATTGCAGAGGATTAATGGCGCTGCCTAGGCCATTATTAATATTCAACATATCCAACGCATCAGAAACCGTGGCCGTGCCTGCCTGCAATAATAATTCTTTATTCATCGAAATTTCCAATTAATTAAGTTAGAGGACAGGTAGAACAATATTCTTGCTTCCACCTTGAAAAATATTAACCTTCAGGTTCTTACTTATTTTTGAACCAAAACCAGCAAATTTTCCGTTATACATAAAAAAATCCAGACTCATATTATAAACAGCAATACTTTTTGTATCAGGTGTATAAACTGGGAATTTATGAATGGAGATATATTCCTGTAAAATACTTCTATTTTTATGCGCATTTTCTACAGCGCATCGCCATTCTTCATCAGTGGACTCTTTACCCAGAATGACGCCCTCGCCGCGAATGTCGTAAGGCATTTTCAGCACAAAAGCATCTTTATTCGCCAGTGCATGCGCGACTGCGCTGCCTTGAACTCCCTGGTAACTGACGTTGGTCTCGCTAATTGAGCAAGCCCAAGGCAACAGCATGTCGATCAGCGCATTTTCCTCTGCGGTAAACAGGTGACGAAAGCGGGTATCCTTCATTAAAGCCAACGAGCGTTTGCTTTCGGTTACATAGCGGCTAGCGAAAGAATTAACATGAGTGACTTTATTTTCGCAAATGGCCCGGATTAGCGCAGAGGTTCTGCCAGGTTGTGTCAGCATTTCATCAAAGTAGCAGGTATTGATCTTATTCCAGATAACCTCTATCGCTGTTTGTTCATGATAAAGCTGTCCATTTTTGTAGGTCAGGCTCCCCGGATCGGCAATCACGGAGGTGATGTTCATGCTTTCGAGGACCTGTTGCATTAGCTTAACTTCTGCGCTGACTTTCCCTTCAGGCTGGAGAATGCAAAAAGCCTGACGGATTTTCTGGCCGGTTCGGTTTTCATGAGCCTGCAGCAGAGCATGAAAAAATGCTTCGTCTGACTGATTCAGCGTGTCCGCTACCTGCACGTTTTCGTGCAGAAAAGATGAGATCAGCGGCAGACCGGTGATCGCCTGACGGTGGTGACGAGTAAATAATACGCCAGCCGGGCAATCGGTATTATTTTCCAGAATCTTAAATCCATTCTCTGTCGGGTAGCTGTCAAAACGGCAAATAATAATTTCATTATCGTAACCGGGCTCAAGCATGCAGAGCGATTCAACTAGCGGTGGAAAACCAAACCAGAAGCGGACCTCAGGCCTCTCACGATAAAGCACAAGTATTTTTCTCAACAGCCGATGATAATCTTCAGCCAATCGAGCATATTTTTGATGCCGCTCGCTATCTATGAACATTACGGCAGGTAAAAGATCGAACGCTTTATTCCATATACTGATCTTCCCTTCGTTCAGGCTCGTTTCCAGAAGAGAAATTTGCTGTTCAATCGCTTTCGGATTAAGCGCAATATGTTGCTGAAGCTGATTACTTAATGAATTGTCGGTCAGCATAGTATTTCCTCAGAGGCTTACCAGGTGGTAATAGTCGATAAAGTCGGTATCACCGGCGATAGACACTGAAAAATAACCCCGATGAATATTATGATAAATTTCACTCGATAGGGTGGCGATAGCAAAGCCGTCTACGGAGCCGACAGGAAGAATCTCCGCTCCCGTACCGGCGAAAAACAGCCCTTCGGCAAGATAGAGTTCCGTGCGATCGACCGAACGTTCGATCACCTTGTAGCCGAGGCGTTGTGCAAGGCGGATAACGATTTCACGAGTAATGCTTTCAAGTATCCCATCTGTGACGGGAGGGGTAATGAGTGTGCCAGCGCGGATTAGGAAAAAGGTGGCAGTCGGTGCTTCACAAACTTTTCCTCGACTGTCCGTTAGCAGAACGTTGTCATAACCGTCCTCTTTTGCCTGCAGCATTGCTAAACGACCGTTTTGATAGTTAGCCACGCATTTAATTCTGGGCGGCATCTGCGCATCGCTGATACGCTGCCAACCGTTGATGCATACTTTTTGCCCCTGTGGAAACGCTTTGCGGCCCAGGGCGAAAGCAGCTATCGACAGTAAAATATCGCCAGTGCTGGTAATCGGTCCGTCTTCACCCACAGAGCAAGCCAGACGAATATAGCTGTCAGCGGTAAGATTATTCGCTTCTAGCGTGGCGATAATCTGCGCTTTAATTTCATCTGCGGTAAAAGGTATGGGCATCCGCATAATCCGAGCCGAATCGAACAGCCTCTGAATATGCTGTTCCATCGCCAACACGTTATAAGCGCCATCACGTATTTTATAACAACGTAAGCCTTCAAAAATTTGCGCACCATATTTAAGTGCTACGGCACCGATACCAATAGTGGCGTTGATATAGGGAACGATTTCTCCGTTCATGCAGATAAAACGACTATTTTTATCACTCATAGTATAAACTCATGAAATTGGTGTGACTGACAGGGATTACCCGCTACTGCGGCAATTTTTCCCTGCCTAGGCATAAGTACTATTCCTGCGATTGTATGGGCGTCGAGCGGCTGTCGGCCATGACAGCAAATTGCACCATGCTCGCCCACATGATCGGATAAAGTCGCCAGTATTTTGTCCTGCGTAAAATACCCAGTCTGACTAATCAAATAATTCAGGCGAAAGAGCCGTTCTTCAGTTGAGTCTGTTTTCAGTTGCGCATCCACTGTCAAATAGTCAGGATGCAAATAATGATTAGTATGGGTACTGTTTTGCTGCCGCCAATAGCGAAGCTGCGTTGCCATCATCTCCACCGTCGTCAAATTATTTCCCTGCAATAGAGTGAGGCAGCGAGAAGAGGCGCGAGGAAGCCTTTCCAGCTCAGCGAGACATGCCTCCACTGTTTTCAGCGACAACAAATGACGCACCAACAAATAGGGTGGGATACCAGGTTGCCAGTCGCTGGATCTAACCATGTTGATACCAACAGCCAGACCATAGCCGTTGATACCGGCATAGCCCGCCAGCCCGGTCAACGTATACATCAGAGAACGCGTTTTTTTCTCCTCATCCAACTCATGTAACAAGCAACCATAAGGTTCACTGTATTTTGCCAAATCGATGGTTTGCACAATAAAGCTGTTATCAGCATTATTTTGAGCGAACAGACTACAGTCATCTCCCGGCATTGATAATTCTCGGCGGCATTGCAGTGCAATAATATCCTGCATATCACAGCCTGCACCTTCAGCTATGCCATGTAGGAAATCAGCAGTTTCCGGTAAATAGCTAGCGATAATATCGTAGTAGTGCCGCCACCTATTATCCCTATTATTTCTGGCTATCGGCGCCGTGAAAATATAATACTTATCCTGCTCGATAAGTGCCTTAATATCATTTCCCGCCACCTCTCCCCATTTTTTACCACGCAGATACGGAGTACCAACAAGCGAGTAGTGATTTGGACGCATAATTTATGCCCCAAGCGAAAAAGGACGGAAAAAGTCGCGGACAGCATGCCGTAATTTAGGCGAAACCGTATTAAGACTTTTCCCCAGATAAAGTACACCCGCTATTTGCTCATGCGGTGCCAGCGCCAGTGCATCTTTAAATCCATCGGTATACACAATATTGCCGGTGGCCCAAAAAGCATTTCCGCCCAGCAGGCTGGAAGCAATAATCATATTCTGAATGGCTGCCCCCATACTTAATAGCTGTTCACTCTCCGGTACTTTAGCGTTCGCTTTTGGCGAAAAAATGCAAATAATAATATCCGGTGCTCGATTTAATTTAGCTCTGATATTTCGCTTACTTCCTTCATCAACAATAACACCTTCTATCATCTGCGCTCGAATATAACATTCTGCCAGTTTTTCTTTATTTTCCTGTGCTACGGTAATAAAACGCCAGGGTGTCAGCCCCTGGTGATCGGGAGCAGTCAAGGCGCTTTGAAAAATAATCTCCAGCTCTACCTGTTGATAAGGTAGGGGTAGAGAAGCGATAGAGCGTCGCTGTAATAAAGTGTCAATAGCCTTTTCCATATAAATTCCTGGCTGGTCATTTTATAAAAAGCAGAGGCTGGTTCAGAACAGAGTTATTTCCATTGCGGTAAAGGCTTGCCCAGTCAGCTCAATTACTTTTCCTTTAACCTCCACGCCAATGTTACCGCCACGCTTAGAAAGTTGAGAAGCTGACAGCTTATTCTTCAGATAAACTGCGGAAAAAAGCGGGGCGAGAGTACAGTGCGCCGTACCCGTTACCGGATCTTCATTTATTCCTTTTTGAGGTGCAAAATAGCGGCAAACATAATCTTCATTATCGCCAGGAGCGGCAATAATGATGCCGGGCAATGACAGCTGGCGCAATTTTATAAAGTCAGGTGAAAAATTCACGACCTCTTTTTTACTTTTTAACCACAGAACATAAGAGCGTCCTTTGTAAATTTTTTCTGCGGGCATTACGGCTGCTTCAACTAACGCTATTTCTTGTGGGTCAGTACAGATTTCGCAAGAAATAGCCGGAAGCATCATGACATAACGTTCGCCTACTCGACGCACGCATAGCCGCTGATTAGCCGCCTCAAATACCACTTCGTCATCATGCGGCTGGTAGAGGCTCAAGACGATATGCGCGGCACCCAACGTACCGTGGCCGCATATATCTAACTCAGTCTGCGAAGTGAACCAGCGTATATTATAACAATTTGAATCTGCTATCTTACTGATAAAGCTTATTTCAGGCAGGTTCGATTCAGCGACGATTCTTTTCAGAATGTCGCTATCCATTTCCTTTTCCAGCAGCACCACGCCTGCCGGATTACCACTGAAAGCTCGGTCAGAAAAAGCATTCACGACATAAATTTTAATAGACATAAGCACCCCTCTTTCGCAGGATCTGACAACCCTGCGAAAGATTAAGTTATCAGAGATAATAGCCCGCAGCGTCAGAAGATTTCCAGCGATAAACAGGTTCTGAAGAATCGTAATAGTTATCGTAAATAACTTGGAAGTGGCGATGTCTTAATTCAATGGCATTTTCAAGAGCCATAATAGCTTTTTCTTGCAACTCTGGCGTATCACAATATTTTTCTAGAAGATTAATCACATTTGCAGTATGCTCGTCTTCTAATTCACTGACCGCCTCATCTTCTGCACCTCCAGATGCATGGTGCGTAAAGAAGTCATAGCCTTCCGCCGGAAGACCATAAATGTCTTTCATTACCACTTCCATGCTGGTTTTATCGCTGTTAATAATTGGCGGTTGCCCTTCCATTAAAAAAAGTACCGATGCAAGCCCCTGGGTAAAATGCACATCTGTATCATTACAGTCACGCAGATTATTTTCTATCAGCGCTTTAGTTTCCGGCAATAAAGAGCGTGCACTGACTTCTTCCGGCGTAACGCCAAGAGCAAGCCCGACATTCAGGAAAGAATTTAAATGGCGACCACCGCCCGAGAAATGACCAGTTTCTTCTTCAAATGCATTCTCTACCAGACCCGCACGAAGTTTATAATCACCAACGCGATGCGCAATACCCATCAAATGCCGCGGCCATATTTCTTTAATTGGCACTCGGTTGATAATGAATTCTTGTAACAATCGATGAGTTGCTTTTCCTTCAACAATAACCTGATATAAAGGGCTGGTCATTTTCTTACGTGCATTAATTCTGCCACGTATGTTTTCGATAAATTCAGACATTATTACTCCTTATAAGAAAAACATTATTTTAACGCAGAACGATGAATGCGAATTATAAACTAATGAATATTAATTTCCTTTTATCCTTTCCTCTCTTTTTTGGATAATAACATCGTCTTTTTTACGCCTTCAATTCATTAATCAACCTCATACTAAAAACGATCGATTATGCTGACTTTTCTCCTGAATCCAATTTTTTGATGGCGTACTCGTAACGTTAACAATAAGTAAATAAACCTTTTTTTATAGTGGTTTTTACTATTTTATACTATTTAACAAGTAAGATGCCAAGATAATTAATATATAGATAATCATAAGCATGATTATTAATTCATAGGTATCATTCTGACTACTTAATATCCTGTCCCAAAAGGTATCGTCGTATAATGCGTTACGATAATTTTTAAGGGCGAAGTATGGCGGCAGATAAGCGATGAACTCTGGGAAAAATAGCTCCGTTGCTTCTTGAGCACACCAACGTTTAACCAGCACTTCAGAAAGCTGACCTTGATGAGCCCGCTACAGTATCAAAAGTGGATTCGTCTGCACGAAGTCAGACGCCTGATGCTGAATGCACATCTAGATGTTTCAAGCGCCGCCTTCAACGTGGGTTATGAAAGCCCTTCGCAATTCAGCCGCGAATATCGCCGTTTGTTCGGTGCTCCAGCCAGGAAAGATATTACCGCCCTGCGCGAGCAGGTTCCCCCATCGGGTATGCGCTCATCGCCTCAATCAATCCTGACCAAAACGATCGCTCGGACAAGCCTGATTAATGAAATAAATTCATAAAGGCTATCGATTTTCATTAATTATCTTTCATATCAACTCTGCTAAATATCACTGGGTAGTACAAAACTTAATTTCATAAATATCCTCCCCATTATTTCTTTTCCTTCTAACGGAGTTAGTGATGAATTTTAAAACCTCTTCGATAGCCGGTGCATTTCTGCTCTCAGCCTTTTCTGTACCAACGGTTCTGGCAGCAGATGCCCAGATGACGATCTCTGAAAGTGGAAGCCGGAATTTTATCCCCGCACCAGAAGCACATTTCACCGGTAAAGCCTGGATTGACCCGTTGTTCATCAAGTCACAGCCGCCTCAGCGCACGACAGGCGCTTACGTATCCTTTGAACCCGGTGCACGCGCAGCCTGGCATACCCATCCTCTAGGGCAGACTCTGGTCGTCACATCCCGTAGCGGAAGCTGATCACCGCAAGATGCCCTGTGTCATGCACAGGGCAACATTCACGATGTGAACAGCAATCCAATATCAGCTTATTCGGGTTACAAACTTTATTACCGAGAATCTCTTTCAGCAAATAACCACTATAATCATCTCTATTCAGCGCACTCCTTTAATTTACGGAGAAAAGGACGTCTCTACACAGGCCTATGCTGCCAGAAAGGAGATGTGGATGAGCCCCAGACGTAGTGAACGTAAGATCAACATATTGCAGTTACTGGTTGCAGGTATGCTGCCACTGCTGCTTGGATTGCTGTTCACTTTTGTTGAATCCAGATTAATGGTAAAGCGCGATTTGGAATCCACTGCGCAAATCGCAATGAATCATGCCGAGCATTTGCATCACCCAAGCTTTGTCTCAGACGTACATCGTTTCGCAGAGAAAGTCGCCTCTCATTCATTAAGCATTACGCTGGAATTAACGGAACGTAACCTCATCAGCAATGGCCCTGAGGTCATACAGCGCCTGCATCAGCTACGTGAGGATGGCTTTATGATCGCCATCGATGATTTTGGTACAGGCCACTGTTCGCTTTCTTATCTGCAAAATTTTCCGTTGGATTGCCTTAAAATCGATCAGGGATTCGTCAGCGCCATTTCATCACCGGATGAAGACGCACCTATTCTTGACGCCATTATTAATTTGAGCCAGCGCATCAAGCTTAAATCCGTGGCGGAAGGCGTGGAAACCGTACAGCAACTCATGTATTTACAACAGCGTGGCGTCAGATATATACAGGGGTTCCTTTACGCTAAGCCGATGGATAATGAATCGTTGCTGGTCTGGCTACATTATAATGGTAATAAATCAATAGAGAGCTTTATAACTAAAAACAAAGGGGAGGAAGAGAGACATTAATAATCGGCGAATCAGAAGTGATACCCAACGCCAATATTAAAGCTGTCTATACTCTAAATAATTCGAGTTTCAGGCAGGTGGCAAGTGAAGGAATCCCCAGGAAGAAAACCCTGTTTTCAGAAAGGCTTTTTTATACACGGTTATTGTTAGACTACGGATAATATGAATAGAGGATGTTAGAACAGGAGAAAGGTGAGAATAATTGACTAAAGGAAGGATGTTGGTCGGCGAGAGAGGATTCGAACCTCCGACCCACTGGTCCCAAACCAGTTGCGCTACCAAGCTGCGCTACTCGCCGAATGCGGGCGCATATTACTGCTACCTTATTAGAGCGTCAATACTTTTTTAGCAAAAGGATTTTCAGTTGCCGTTAAAGTATCCATCTCTTGTATGTACAGCCTGAAACCGACGTCCTTGTCCGTGATTCATCTCAATTAGCGGGTTTCTGACACCAGTTATTTTTAGGGTTAATGCCACCATCAGGCGATGTGTATCCCACACACCCAAGTATTGTATCAAACAGCTCTTCATGGCGATGTGTTTTGCCAACGCGCTGTTGCGCTTTCAATTGCTCAAACGCATGCAAATTATCGTTGTCGGCCAGAAACTTATCCGATGTCCATACCATCATCGGTGAACGGAACTGTTCAGGCGGTGCCATCTGACGCGGCGTGCCGTGCAAATGATAGTTATCATCGATGGATTCACCGTGATCGGAGGCATAAAACACAATCGCTTTCTTATCCCGCACCTGATCGATCACGCTATCAATAAAGCTATCGGTATAGAGCACACTATTATCAAAAGCATTAATCAGTTGCTCACGCGTGCAGGAGGCATCAACGCCCATACACTCGGGCTGATAGCGCGCATAGCTGCGGGGATATCGCATGGAATACAGGTAGTGGGAGCCTTTAGTATGCAGAACAATCAGGTGTTTACCTTTGGGGTAGCGTGCCAGCGATCCCTTGACCTCATCGATTAGCAACATATCCTGCACCGACTTGCCGTCATTGTGTTTCTCTGACGCGATCATTTCGCGGAAAGAATAGTTGTTTGCCTCGATACTATTGTAAAACCACACCTCACTTTGCATAGCAAATAGCTCAGAGGTAAAACCCAGCTCTTTCAGTACGGAAAAGATGTTCCGTTCTTTCAGCGTTCGCTGTGCGTTGTCTTCCGTACCGCCTTCTCGCACAAACATACAGCGCATGGAAAGCTTAGTTGAGGTATCACACGACTGACCACGGAATGCGACTAGGTTTTTTTCTTTTGATAGCTTTGGCGTCGTATCTCGCTCGTAGCCTAACAGCCCCATATGATCCCATCGAGTTGTTTCACCGATAATGAAAACCACGTAGGTATCGTCAATGCCTTTCGGCGGAACATAGGTAAAATGCTGAGCCGGATCAAAAAGATTAGAAGAATCCTGACTCTCGTCATACTTGGTATACGCAAACAACCCTAATGCAGACAACCAGTTGGAAGGAAGATATGAGTGAGCGACTACGCCGCCATAGCTGGGCAAATCCACATTGGACTCTCGCTCGGACACTGACTGAACGTTGTCCATATAGCGAAGTGGCATCCAAACTAGCGCAACAACAGCGGCAAGAATTACAAGAGGAACCAAACGCTTTCCTCGTGATTTAAGCTGTTCAAGCAACGTATGACGCAGCGAATTTTTCCAGATCAAAAACAGCGGCAGCGCACCCACCGCCAGCATCCACAGGAAAAAACGAAAGCCAATGACTTCTTTAGAAAGATCAATATCCGTAGTCATGACCGCAGCAATAATGCCATAGCCAATCACAACATTAAAAAACGTCATGTAATAGCTGGCAGCAACAGAAATCAGCACCAAGAGAGATGCGGCTATCCGATAAAAACGGCGTCCCCCGAGTGAAATAATCCTCATCAGGAAAAAGGTAAATAAGATACTCGCGGTCAATTCGACAAGAGCGGGAATAAACGTGGGAACCTGGCTACCAGCAGAGAGTGAAAAATAATCAAATCGGCGATAATAGACTGAGATATTGAGAAAAAGACCAATATAGACTGCCAGGACAAACGATAATTTGGGTTGCGAAAAAGATGCTACAAACTTCATTATGACAAGTGCTCCAACAAACCTTTCTTATTATCTGAAGCTATATGACAACATCCGTATGCCTGAGTTCAATGTAAATAATCAGACTATCAGGCATTTCTATATCGCAAAACAGCAAATAGGCTTAGATCTTTAATTCGTAAATCTTACTTATGATTAAGTAGAGAGAACAGAAAAAAATTGTCCTTTTATGTGAATGAATCCACGAAAAAAATAAAAGATGTGATCCCAACATGTTCTGAAAAATCATCACCGCTTATCTATGTATGCCTTCACGATCTAATCGGGTCATTAATTCCATCACGATAGGGTGTTTCAGGAACGCCATAATCTCTTCTGCACGTCGCTCCCCAATACCGGAGAACTGCCGCCACTGTTGCGCCGTCCACTGCTGTAACGCCAGCCAATCCACATTATCTAATGCGCTAATAGCGGAACGAGGAACAGGAATACCTAAGGCAAATAGCCAGCGGGATAGCGGCATCTGCCGCGCCGACTGTAAGCTCTCATAGATATCTCGCGCTCGCTTATCGCCCATGCCATTGACCGCATTAAGCTGTACCTCCGTCAGCGATAGCCATGACAGCACATCCTCCAGTAAAGCATGTTGCATCAGGCGCAGCCACATTCCTTCACGCACTCCCGCCAGATTTAATCCCTGCTCTCCACTCAACCAGACTAAGCGCGCCAGAAATTGCGGCTGGCAAACCGCGCTATACCGAAAACAGCTAAAAGCATGGAAATCATGTTCACTAGGAAAAACAATGGCTGGCCGCTCAGTGCCACGCCATACCACATTATCCAGATGTGGAATCCCCTGCCCCGCCAGGCTGACGCTCACCCGATCGCCAGGCAACACGTCCCACTGTTTCCAACGAGACAGCGAACCCACATTCACGCGGCTGACCGATTTGTCATCCAATTTAAGAGGATTGAGTTTTAACACCACAGAGATCTTACCCGTCCGCCCGACAGAAAACGCCACATCAGCCACTTCCGCAACCTGATGAACAGGCGGGTATTTCCATGCGATCGCCCAGTCGGCCGATGTATTACGCCAATAGCGCCCCTGCGGCTCTTTCGTCTGGCGGATAACTACGCCATCCGTCACAAAAGGCAGCGGACCGTGATACCAGTCATGACGCCATTTCTCCGCGTCAGCGAATGACCCAATAGCATGGGTATAGTCCGCCGTCATCGCAAACCCCATTTCCTTCAATTTATCCAGACGCTCGGGCATCGTCTTTGGGCCATCCGGCCATTCCCAGACGAATAGACCAATCTGCGACAACACAGAAGATGGCTGATGACGACGCATTTCACCGGCCACGACCGAGCGGGCATTAACGCTGCCCTGAGTACGCTGCCGATGATCGGTCATCTTCAGGAATAGTTCCCCTTGTAATACCAATGAGGAAGGCGCATCGGTTAATAGATGAGGAATTCCCGGAATCAGGCGCACTTTTTCCGTCCAGTCTTCACCTTGCAGGCCGTTACCTCGGCTAACCGCGGACACGAGCTTGCCGTACTGATAGACGAGCGTGACAGCCACGCCATCAACTTTTGGCTGAACCCATAAATCCTCACGCTGTGCGATCCATTGCACCAGTTGCCGACGATCGGACAATTTTTTCAGCCCTGTATGAGCAACAGGATGAAGCTGCTTGCCATTATCGGGTAGTCGGGCGGGAATCGCGTTTTGGGGCTGAAAACACCCTAACCACTCGTTTAACTGTTCCCGCAGCTGATCATAAACGTCATCTTCTATCGGGCTTTTCCCTTCGGTGTAATACACGCCATCCCACTGTTCTAACTGGTGACGCAATGCATCAATTTCTTTGCCGGAACGCGTGCTATCCCAATCAGGGCACTCTGCAGCCACGGCAGGGAAATTGCTGATGCCCCCCATGACGATGATGATCAAAAATGTGCGGATCCTGAGCCACATAGAACCTCCTGCCATCCATTAGCGAATGGCCGCAGTACATAGCAACGCAGAGGAAAATACGAGGCGAAAAAAGGAGAAATGCCAAACGCGCCGCAAGATGATTCATCGTTTGCAGCACCGATAAAAAAGACGGGAACGTGCTTCGCAATCTAAAAAAGAAACGTTGGAAAAACGTTTTCCCGATGGCATAACGAAAAAACAGTCAGCGGAGAATTTATCGCAGCGCGACTGATGACATATAGGCGTGTATAATGCGGGGAAATGCGCATTTTTCTGCTGCATGTCACCATTCACCATCGTAACCGTTAATAAAACTTCATTATGGCTCAAGGTACGTTATATATCGTTTCTGCTCCCAGTGGAGCTGGGAAATCCAGCCTGATTCAGGCGTTATTAAAAACTCAGCCGCTTTACGACACTCAGGTATCGATTTCGCATACCACGCGAGCTAAACGACCGGGAGAAAACCACGGCGAACACTATTTCTTCGTCGAAGTCGATGAATTCAAGCGTATGATTCGGAACAATGAATTTCTGGAACACGCTGAGGTCTTCGGTAATTACTACGGTACATCTCGGCCAGCAATTGAGCAGGTATTAGCGACTGGCGTTGATGTTTTTCTGGATATCGACTGGCAAGGTGCCAAGCAAATCCGCGCTCAAATGCCGCACGCGCGCAGTATTTTCATTCTGCCGCCGTCAAAAGAAGAACTGGCTCGCCGCCTGCGTGGCCGTGGACAGGACAGCGATGAAGTCATTGCCCGTCGTATGTCTCAGGCCGTAGCTGAAATGACGCACTACGGCGAGTATGATTACCTGATTGTGAATGATGATTTTGATCTGGCGCTGCTCGATCTCAAAACCATTATTCGCGCCGAACGTCTGCGTTTGAGCAGACAAAAGGTTCGGCATGATGCATTAATCACCAAACTATTGGCAGACTGACGCCTCTTTCAGTATGATGCCCAGTCATTTTATTTCCTGTGGAGTAGCACATTATGGCACGCGTAACTGTTCAAGACGCTGTAGAGAAAATTGGTAACCGTTTTGATCTGGTGTTGGTCGCTGCTCGTCGCGCCCGTCAAATCCAGACTGGCGGCAAAGATCCGCTGGTTCCTGAAGAAAACGATAAGTACACCGTGATCGCACTGCGTGAAATCGAAGAAGGTCTGATCAACAACCAGATTCTGGATGTTCGTGACCGTCAGGAACAGCAAGAGCAGGAAGCCGCAGAGATTCAGGCGGTTACCGCGATTGCTGAAGGCCGTCGTTAATCACACCACGAGTCGCCCTTGTACATTTTCGAAAGCCTTAATCTGCTGATTCAACGTTATCTGCCAGAAGATCAGATCAAACGTTTACAGCAGGCTTACTTAGTTGCACGTGATGCTCACGAGGGGCAGACTCGCTCCAGCGGTGAACCCTACATCACACACCCTGTTGCTGTCGCCTGTATTTTGGCGGAGATGCGTCTCGATTACGAAACGCTGATGGCAGCACTGCTGCATGATGTCATAGAAGACACCCCCGCCACCTATCAGGACATGGAACAGCTTTTCGGTAAAAGCGTTGCTGAACTGGTAGAGGGCGTGTCCAAGCTGGACAAGCTGAAGTTCCGCGATAAGAAAGAAGCGCAGGCTGAAAACTTTCGCAAAATGATCATGGCAATGGTGCAGGATATTCGCGTCATCCTGATCAAACTCGCAGACCGTACCCATAACATGCGCACGCTGGGCTCATTGCGCCCGGACAAGCGCCGCCGCATTGCCCGCGAAACGCTGGAAATATACAGCCCGCTGGCACACCGGTTGGGTATCCATCACCTCAAAACCGAGCTGGAAGAGCTGGGTTTTGAGGCGCTGTATCCGAACCGTTATCGCGTCATTAAAGAAGTCGTCAAGGCCGCTCGCGGTAACCGCAAGGAAATGATTCAGAAAATCCTGTCGGAAATCGAAGGACGTTTGACTGAAGCCGGGATTGCCTGCCGCGTGAGCGGTCGCGAAAAACACCTATACTCCATCTACTGCAAAATGCACCTGAAAGAGCAGCGTTTTCATTCCATCATGGATATTTACGCGTTTCGGGTCATCGTGAAAGAACAGGATACCTGTTATCGCGTGCTAGGCCAGGTTCACAGCCTGTATAAACCCCGCCCAGGCAGAGTAAAAGACTATATTGCCATTCCCAAAGCCAACGGCTATCAGTCACTGCATACTTCTCTAATTGGCCCGCACGGCGTGCCAGTTGAAGTGCAGATTCGCACCGATGATATGGATCAAATGGCAGAAATGGGTGTCGCCGCACACTGGGCCTATAAAGAAGGTGAAAGCAGCACCACCGCACAGGTACGCGCCCAGCGCTGGATGCAAAGCCTGCTAGAACTCCAGCAAAGTGCCGGTAGCTCGTTTGAATTTATCGAAAGTGTTAAGTCCGATCTCTTCCCTGACGAGATGTACGTCTTTACACCAGAAGGCCGTATTGTGGAACTCCCCGCAGGTGCGACGCCCGTCGATTTCGCTTACGCAGTCCACACCGATATCGGTCACGCCTGCGTCGGCGCACGCGTCGACCGCCAGCCTTACCCGCTGTCACAGTCGCTAACCAGCGGTCAAACCGTTGAAATCATTACCGCTCCCGGCGCCAGACCGAATGCCGCATGGCTTAACTTTGTGGTTAGCTCCAGAGCGCGCTCCAAAATTCGCCAGATGCTGAAAAACCTCAAGCGTGATGATTCCGTGAGTCTCGGCCGCCGCTTGCTGAACCATGCATTAGGCAATGGCCGCAAACTCTCCGACATCCCTGAAAAGTCGATTCAGCTTGAGCTTGAGCGCATGAAGCTCGCCACGCTGGACGATCTGATGGCGGAAATTGGCATGGGTAATGCTATGAGCGTCGTTGTAGCGAAAAATCTGCTGAACGAACAATCTGAACTGGGCACAACTGGGCTGCGCAAGTTGCCGATCAAGGGCGCAGATGGCGTCATGATCTCATTTGCCAAATGCTGCCGCCCCATCCCTGGCGACCCGATTATTGCCCACGTCAGCCCCGGTAAAGGGCTGGTTATTCACCATGAATCCTGCCGCAACATTCGCGGCTATCAGAAAGAACCTGAAAAATTCATGGCGGTAGAGTGGGATAAGGTGACGGAACAAGAGTTCATCGCCGAAATCAAAGTGGATATGTTCAACCATCAGGGTGCACTGGCGAATCTGACGGCCGCGATCAACACTGCAAACTCCAATATTCAACGCATCAACACGGAAGAGAGAGACGGCCGCGTATACAGCGTCTTCATCCGTCTCACCACCCTCGATCGTGTTCATCTGGCCAATATTATGCGTAAAATTCGCGTGATGCCGGATGTCATCAAAGTTAACCGTAACCGAAATTAACCGTCATGACTCCTCAACGTTATGCACGCATAAAAGAAATGCTCAACTGTCGTCAGCCCGATCTGACGATTTGCATGGAGCAGGTGCATAAGCCTCATAACGTTTCTGCGGTTATTCGCACTGCGGATGCCGTCGGTGTGCATGAAGTCCATGCGATTTGGCCCACCAGCCGGATGAAAACGCTGGTCTCCTCCGCCGCAGGCAGCAATAGCTGGGTGCAGGTTAAAACCCATCGCAGCATAGGTGATGCGGTTGGTCACCTGAAGGCCGAAGGCATGCAGGTTCTGGCGACCAATTTGTCTGAACACGCGGTCGATTTTCGGGAAATTGATTACACCCGCCCGAGCTGTATTCTGCTTGGACAAGAAAAAACCGGTATTACAGCCGAAGCGCTCAAACTGGCCGATCGGGATATCATCATTCCGATGACTGGCATGGTACAGTCACTGAATGTCTCCGTAGCCTCGGCGTTGATCCTGTATGAAGCGCAGCGCCAACGCCAGATCGCCGGTATGTACCAGCGTGAAGAGAGCCCGCTTGATGAAGAAGAGCAGCAGCGCCTGCTTTTTGAAGGGGGCTACCCGGTACTGGCTCGCGTCGCAAAACGTAAAGGGCTTCCTCGCCCTTATATTGACCATCAGGGTCAGATTGTAGCGGATACCCCGTGGTGGGCCGCGATGCAATCGTCGGAGTGCTGATGAAAGGCCGCCTGCTGAACACCCAACCGCTGAGTACACTTACTGGCGTGGGTGCAAGTCAGGCAGCGAAACTCGCGCGACTCGGACTGGAAACCGTGCAGGATCTCCTGCTGCATTTACCTCTGCGCTACGAAGACCGTACGCATCTTTATCCTATTGGTGACCTCCTTCCTGGTATGTATGCCACCGTGGAAGGTGAAATCCTACGCAACGATATCACCTTTGGCAGCCGTCGCATGTTGACCTGCCAGATCAGCGACGGCAGCGGCATGCTGACCATGCGCTTCTTCAATTTCAGCGCCGCGATGAAAAACAGCCTCGCACCGGGACAGCGCGTTACCGCTTATGGCGAAATCAAGCGCGGTAAAATCGGTGCGGAGATCATCCATCCTGAATATCGTGTTCAGGGGGATAGTACGCAGGTCGAGCTACAGGAATCACTCACGCCGGTTTACCCCTCCACAGAGGGCGTTCGTCAGGCCACGCTCCGCAAACTTACCGATCAGGCGCTGGCGTTGATCGATGCAAACCCCATCGATGAGCTGCTGCCTGAATCCCTGAGCCGATCGCTCATTAGCCTGCCAGACGCACTACGCACGTTACATCGTCCTCCGCCGGATATGCAGCTCAGCGAGCTTGAGCACGGGAAACACCCGGCACAGCAGCGGCTGATTATGGAAGAACTGCTGGCGCATAACCTGAGTATGCTCGCCGTAAGAGCAGGGGAGCAGCGGCATAACGCCTCGCCGCTACAGGCGCAAGACGGCTTGAAGCAACGTCTGCTTGATGCCCTGCCGTTCAAACCCACGCAGGCACAAGAGCGTGTTGTGGCGGAGATTGAAGCGGATATGGCGAAAGATTTCCCGATGATGCGTCTGGTACAGGGCGATGTCGGTTCAGGGAAAACGCTGGTTGCCGCGCTGGCAGCATTACGCGCTATTGCCAACGGCAAACAGGTCGCGCTGATGGCACCAACCGAGCTATTGGCCGAACAGCACGCCCATAATTTCCGTCAGTGGTTTGAACCGCTAGGGCTTGAAGTGGGCTGGTTGGCTGGCAAACAAAAAGGGAAAGCACGTCAGGCGCAGCAGGATGCCATCGCCAGCGGTCAGGTTTCCATGGTTGTCGGGACGCATGCTATTTTCCAACAGCAGGTTAAATTCAACGGACTGGCATTGGTCATTATTGATGAACAGCACCGCTTTGGCGTGCATCAACGCCTTGCGCTGTGGGAAAAAGGCGAAGAACAAGGCTTTCATCCTCATCAATTGATTATGACCGCCACACCCATTCCCCGTACGCTGGCGATGACAGCCTATGCCGATCTAGATACGTCCGTCATTGATGAACTGCCGCCGGGCAGAACGCCCGTCACCACCGTCGCCATACCGGATTCACGCCGCAGCGACATTATCGAGCGCGTGAATAATGCCTGTCAGCAGGAAGGGCGACAGGCCTATTGGGTATGTACGCTGATCGAAGAATCCGACCTCTTGGAAGCACAGGCCGCAGAAGCCACCAGCGAAGAACTGAAGGCAGCCCTGCCGAATCTCAAGGTCGGATTGGTCCACGGTCGCATGAAAGCACAGGAAAAGCAGGCAGTAATGCAGGCCTTCAAACAGGGCGAACTGCAACTGCTGGTGGCGACCACCGTCATCGAGGTGGGTGTGGATGTACCGAATGCCAGCCTGATGATCATTGAAAACCCGGAGCGCCTGGGCCTGGCACAGCTACACCAGTTGCGCGGGCGCGTCGGACGCGGCGCGGTGGCGTCTCACTGCGTGCTGCTCTATAAAACGCCGATGAGCAAGACCGCACAAAAGCGGCTTCAGGTTCTACGCGACAGCAACGATGGCTTTGTTATCGCGCAGCGCGATCTGGAAATTCGCGGGCCGGGTGAATTATTAGGTACGCGCCAGACGGGCAATGCCGAGTTTAAAGTCGCTGACCTCCTGCGCGATCAGGAACTGATTCCACAGGTACAGCGCGTTGCGCGCCATCTTCATGAGCACTATCCCGAGCATGCCATCGCGCTAATCGAACGCTGGCTACCCGAGCGCGCACGCTACACCAACGCCTAATCGCAGCAGCGCTTCTTCATTTTTCTTAAAAGTATCCTCTTAAATAATAAGGCCTTGCTTGTCAGACAAAATTCATATCGAAAAGATGAGTTAGCAAACGTTTGCTTTCAACAAAGAGATCATTAAAATGCGCTCTTTGTCGTTTCAGGAACGCCAACTTACATCATGACTACCACCACGGAAACGTCCCAAACAGAAGCCGCTGCCGCACCTCAGCGCAGTGAACTCATCTATCGCCTTGAAGACAGACCGCCGCTGCCGCAAACGCTATTCGCCGCCAGTCAGCACCTGCTTGCCATGTTTGTTGCGGTGATTACCCCTGCGCTACTGATCTGTCAGGCATTAGGTTTACCCGCTCAGGATACGCAGCGCATCATCAGCATGTCGCTTTTCGCTTCCGGTCTGGCTTCTATTCTCCAAATTAAAACCTGGGGCCCTGTCGGTTCTGGTCTACTGTCAATTCAGGGCACCAGCTTTAACTTCGTGACGCCGCTGATTATGGGCGGACTGGCGCTGAAAAACGGCGGCGCGGATGTTCCCACGATGATGGCTGCGCTGTTCGGCACGCTGATGGTCGCTTCCTTCACCGAAATCATTCTTTCACGCTTCCTGCATTTAACCCGTCGCATCATTACCCCGCTGGTTTCCGGCATTGTGGTGATGATCATTGGTCTGTCGCTGATTCAGGTCGGCCTGACCTCCATCGGCGGCGGCTATGCCGCAATGGGTAATAACACCTTCGGCGCGCCCAAGAACTTACTATTAGCGGGAGCGGTGTTGCTGGTTATTATTCTGCTTAACCGCCAGCGTAACCCTTACCTGCGCGTCGCCTCGCTGGTGATTGCCATGGCGGTGGGTTATCTGGGTGCCTGGTTGATGGGAATGCTGCCGGAAAATGCGCCTGCTCAAAACGACACAGTTATTATGGTGCCCACGCCGCTGTATTATGGTTTAGGCTTTGATTGGAACCTGTTGATTCCGCTGATGCTGGTCTTCATGGTGACATCGTTAGAAACCATCGGTGACATCACCGCGACCTCCGACGTTTCGGAGCAGCCGGTCAGAGGCCCGCTGTATATGAAACGCTTAAAAGGCGGCGTGCTGGCAAATGGCCTGAACTCTTGCCTTTCTGCCGTATTCAACACCTTCCCAAACTCTTGCTTCGGCCAGAATAATGGCGTCATCCAGCTTACCGGGGTTGCCAGCCGCTATGTGGGTTTTGTGGTTTCGCTGATGCTGATCGCACTGGGGCTGTTCCCTGCCGTTAGCGGATTTGTGCAGCATATTCCAGAGCCAGTTCTGGGCGGTGCCACTATCGTGATGTTCGGTACGATCGCAGCCTCCGGTGTGCGCATTGTGTCCCGTGAGCCACTGAATCGTCGTGCGATCATGATTATTGCGCTGTCACTGGCTGTTGGTCTTGGCGTATCGCAGCAGCCGCTGATTCTGCAGTTCGCACCAGATTGGATTAAAACATTACTGTCTTCTGGTATCGCCGCTGGTGGGATTACGGCAATCGTGCTGAATATCATCTTTCCACACGAAGAAAAATAGCGTCAGCCCGCAATAATTTCAGTTCAGTTCATGTAAAAAGCGAGCGGTGATGCAACACTGCTCGCTTTTTACTGTCTGTAACAGCATTACCTATTGAGCCTTCAGGGAAATTGCGGCATAAGAACAGTTCTCCCTGACGATTGGCATGGACTGACACGATGAAATTTATCGGGAAATTATTGCTGACCCTGCTGCTGCTGGCCTTTTTAGCACTGGTGGTCGTATATGTATTACTGCAAACCAGTTGGGCGGCAGGCTGGATAAGTAATTGGGTAAACCAGAATACTGACTACCAGTTGTCACTGGGCAAAATTAATCATGACTGGTCAACAGCCGATCATATCCAACTCACCGATGTCAGTTTTGGTCAGAAAAATCAACCGCCGACACTCACTGCAAAGCAGATTTCAGTTGGATTTAGCGCCCGTCAAATTACCGAGCCGCACCATTTCGCCAGTCTTGAACTGGAAGGCGGAACGCTCAATCTTTCCTCTCAGGCGGCGACACTCCCTATCGAGGCCGATGTGCTACAGCTGCGTACCATGGCGCTGCAGGCAAAGGACGGCAATTGGCATCTGAATGGTCAACAGATTAACGGTGGAATAATGCCGTGGCAGCCCGAGGCTGGCTATCTGCTGGGTAAACAGGGACAGTTCCAGCTCAGCGCCCGCTCACTCGAACTCAACGACATTCCCGCCAGTCAGGTATTGGTTCAGGGCGAAATCAACCACAACCAGCTGATTCTGAGCAATTTCGGCGCGGATGTCGCTCAAGGGCAACTAACAGGCAGCGCCAGCCGCGCAGAAGATGGCAGCTGGCAAATCGGTAGCCTGCGGCTCAGCAATGTCCGTTTGCAAACGCAGAGAACGCCGGAGGCCTTCTGGCAACCCGTTACCGAACTGCCTTCTGTTACGGTTGACCGCTTTGATCTGATTGATGCCCGTATCGAAGGGCCGGGTTGGGCGTTTATTGACCTTGATGTTGCCCTACAAAATGTCACGTTTAAGCAGAATGACTGGCAGAGCGAAGGGGGAACGCTGTCGTTCAATGCGACTGACATTGTGAACGGCAACATGCACCTTATCGACCCTATCGTGAATCTGGATTTGTCACCAGCGGGCGTTAACATCAAGCAGTTTTCTACGCGCTGGGAAGGCGGCTTGCTGCGAACCAACGGTAGTTGGCAGCGTAGTAACCACCGTTTACAACTGAATGAATTTGTTGTGGCAGGGATGGAGTACACGCTCCCCAGCGATTGGCGTCAGCGCTGGCAAGCGACCCTGCCATCATGGCTGGCAGAAGTGAATGTGCGAAAATTTACGGCGAACCGCAATCTGCTGATCGATATCAACCCAGACTTCCCCTTCCAGCTAACCGCATTGGATGGCTACGGCAGCGATTTGCTGTTGGCTCACAACTACCAGTGGGGAATGTGGGCAGGATCGTTGAATCTTAATGCCAGCGACGCAACGTTTAATAAAGTCGATGTGCGCCGTCCTTCAATGGCACTGGTAGCCGACGATAACCAGATCGTCATTAACGAACTCAGCGCATTTACGCAAAATGGCATGCTGGATGCAAAGGCAACGATCAACCAGCAACCAGCACGCCATTTCTCCCTGTCACTGACAGGACGCGCCGTACCACTGGATGTTCTGACGCGTTGGGGATGGCCAGAGCCGGCAACTGCACCGACAGGCAACACGAATCTGCAATTGCAGTTGAATGGGCGACTTGCCGCTGATACGCCGCTGAAGCCGACGCTAAGCGGTACGCTGCAAGGTGTGGATAGCAATGATCATCCTATCAGACAGCAAATGCATCAGGGAACCGTGACAGAAACGCCATAATTATTACGTTTTCAAAATACGGGGCTAGACCGCTGACAAACCAATTTACCGGATGGAAACGGGAGTAACGGAATAGAAGAGTAAAGCGTTTGCGCCAGCCGAGCTTACATGGACGAACTCGCAGCGTCTTTACGATCTATCCGTTATCACCGTTGTACTTTGTCTACTGCCCAGATTCCCGCAAGGTATCGATTAGTTAATCGCCGCGATAATCGTTAGCTGATCGTTCAGCCGCTGTTTGGTTAACGCGTTGGTGGCGCTGTCGCGCTGTTGCGTCAGTTCCGCTACGCGTTTCTCCCGCTGCGTGGCATCCGGCAGCAGTAACGATTTCACGTTGATGGATTGTACGTTGCTGTAGCGGCCATCGTCTGACGTCGGCACGCTGATTTTTCCGCTGTTGAGCAGCGATTCGACGATGTGGCGTTCGCGCTCATAGCCCTGCAATCCCGCCAGTTTCCAGCGCTGTGGCACCGTACCTTCGTACTGGCCTTTTTTCACCTCGGTCAGATAACGGATGGTCAGGTTACGAATTGTGCCTGCCTCTTCGCCATATTTCGCTTTGGTATCCGACAGCACCGGGAACTGCATGCCTTCCAGTACGCCGCCTTTCTGCGTCAGGTGGCCCATGCGGTAGCTGTTCATACCCAGACGAATCGGCATCTTGTCGGTAACCCGCATCCCGTTATTCAGTTTCAGGTCAGTGATGCGCTGCCCAGCGGGTTTCGTCAGATCGATGGTGTAGGTCACGCCGTCGAAAAAATCATTGGTGGAATATTTGGACGCACGACGCTGCGGATTAAAGCTGTAAGTCACATCGCCGTCCTGCAACGGGTTGAAGTAACCCGCGGACCATTCCATGTATTTCTTCAGTTCTTTTCCGGTGAGCTGATAAACCGTGATCTCGCCGCCAGCATATTGATAGTTAAAGGCAATGTCCTTCGCGGCGATGGTACCGACATTCAGCTTGGGCTTATCGTTATCAATTTGCAGCGCGATGACCTGCGCTTTAGGGGCGTAATGACGGCTGGCTTCCTGGAATAGGGCGCTGATGCCGGTATCCTGTATGTGTACCTGAGGAATACCTTTCACGGCATCTTGCGGCACCAGATCGTGCCCGAGGAGCTGCGCGATCGGACGGTTGGCGTTGGCGCGCAGGGTATTGTGATAAGGCTCGTAGATGTCTTCCATCTTGCGGTCAGAATCCACGTCCTTAATCGAATAGGTATAGCTGTCTTTGTTGATCAGCACGTACTTGCCGTTCTGCTGTTCAAACTGCAAATCGATGCGCGACAGTGCGCGGCCATATCTGTCCGGTTCGGTGACGATCACGCCATTAATCACTTCTTTATCCACTTTTACGTGCATATGACCCGCGACGATGGCGGCTAATTCAGGGTTTGCACGGGCAATATCGCCGACGCCAGTACCCGGTCGCTGATTCTCGTTATCGATTCCCATATGGGCGACCAGCACGATGGCATCCACTTTGCCGTGGATTTGCTGGATAACGGTTTTTACTGCCCCGACGGGATCGGTAAAGTTCAGTCCTTTCACGCGGTCGGTGCCCTTGGCGAACTCAGCGGTCATCGGCGTATCCATACCGATGATGCCAATCTTCACGCCCTGCCGTTCGACAATTTTATAGGCAGGTAAGTAAGGTTTACCGCTTTCCCAAAAAATGTTGCCCGCCAGCGCGGTGCCTTTGAATTGGTCAAGCGAGGTGGAAAGTACGTTCAGGCCGAAATCGAACTCGTGGTTACCCATGACCCAGACGTCATAATTCATGGCGTTAAAACCAAGAATCATCGGGCTGGTTTTGTCATTTTTGAAGGTTTCGACAACGTTGCCCTGAATGGTGTCGCCCGCATCAACCAGAATCACATTCGGCTGCTGCGCACGGACTTTATGCACCTGTGTGGCGATCTGACTCAGGCTGCCAGCCATGTTGGCGGTGTCGGTGGCGTAATCCCAGGGAACAAAGGTGCCATGCAGGTCTGATGTCCCCAGAATCGTAATATTGACGGGTTCTTGAGCGGCCATAGCAGAAGTACTCAAACAAAGCAGAAGTGACAGAAGCGTTTTTTTCATTATGTCATCTTAGTGTCATAAAAGGTGATAGCGCGAAATTATGCGAGCTGCTTCTCATTAGTGCCACAGACTTTGCAAAAGCAGCGTAGGAAATGCGAAGCAGGCTAAGTTTCTAGTCGCCGATACGCTTAGCGTCGCGGCGATGAGATTTTTCAGGCAGGAAGATAGAAGTCGAAGCGGTGGCTTTTGGTTTCCAGCATGGACTGTGCTGGCACGCCGGCCAGCGGCGGCGCATAGTCTGGTCGCTTCACCACGACGCGTTTTTTCGCCAGCGCGCGTGCGGGTGCCAGCAGCGCATCGGCGTCGTCATCCGCACCCACCAGCGACTGAAATACCCGCATCTCTTTCTTCACCAGCGCGCTCTTTTGTTTGTGTGGAAACATCGGGTCGAGATAAACCACATCCGGTGGCGGTGTGATATCGCGCAGCGCGGTCATACTCGACGCGTGCAGCAGGGTGAGCCGCTCCCGTAGCCACGGGCCAATCTCTGCGTCCTGATAACCACGTTGCAATCCGTCGTCCAGCAGGGCTGCAACCACCGGATTGCGCTCCACCATGCGTACGTGGCAGCCTAATGCTGCCAGCACAAAGGCATCGCGTCCCAGTCCGGCCGTCGCATCCACGACATCCGGCAGGTAATCTTTTTTGATACCGACGGCTTTAGCGACAGCCTCGCCGCGCCCGCCGCCAAAGCGACGGCGATGTGCCATCGTCCCGGCAACGAAATCGACGAAGATAGCGCCGAGCTTCGGTTCATCCTGCTTGCGCAGTTCCAGACGTTCTGCTGTCAGCACCAGTGCCATGACCGCATCGGGATCGGAAACCAGCCCCCAGCGTGCGGCCAGAGAAGATAAGGCGCCACTATCGGCGCCTTCTTCTGCAATTAAGCAGATGCTCATCCTTTGATGCCGTAATGCGCAAGCATGGCATCCAACTGCGGTTCACGGCCACGGAAGCGTTTGAACAGCTCCATCGGCTCTTCGGAACCGCCGCGGGTCAGGATGTTATCCAGGAATGACTGACCGGTTTCACGGTTGAAGATACCTTCTTGCTCGAAGCGGGAGTAAGCATCCGCTGCCAGCACGTCTGCCCACAGATAGCTGTAGTAGCCTGCGGCATAACCGCCTGCGAAGATGTGGCTGAATGCATGTGGGAAGCGGCCCCAGCTTGGGCTTGGCACCACGGCCACCTGCGCTTTGATTTCAGCCAGCGTCGGCAGAATCTGCGCGCCTTTCGCAGGATCAAACTCGGCATGCAGGCGGAAATCGAACAGGCCGAATTCCAACTGGCGCAGAATGAACAGCGCAGCCTGATAGTTCTTCGCCGCCAGCATCTTCTCCAGCAGTTCCTGTGGCAGCGGTTCACCGGTTTCGTGGTGGCCGGAGATAAAGGCCAGCGCTTCAGGTTCCCAGCACCAGTTTTCCATGAACTGGCTCGGCAGTTCGACCGCATCCCACGGTACGCCATTGATGCCCGCGACACCGGCGGTATCGATCTGGGTCAGCATGTGGTGCAGGCCGTGACCGAATTCGTGGAACAGCGTGGTGACTTCGTCGTGGGTGAACAGCGCGGGTTTGCCGTTGACCGGACGGTTGAAGTTACAGACCAGATAAGCGACCGGTTTTTGCAGTTCGCCGTTGCCTTTACGCAGTTTACCCGCGCAGTCGTCCATCCAGGCTCCGCCGCGTTTGTGTTCACGAGCGTATAAATCGAGGTAGAAGCTGCCGCGCAGTTCACCGCTTTCATCGAACAGATCGAAGAAGCGAACGTCCGGGTGCCAGACATCGACGTCTTTACGCTCTTTGGCTGTGATGCCATAGATGCGTTTAACCACCTCGAACAGGCCGTTCACCGCGCGTTCTTCCGGGAAGTACGGACGAAGCTGCTCATCGCTGATGGAATACCGATGCTGCTTCTGCTGTTCGCTGTAGTAGGTGATATCCCAGGCCTGCAATTCATCTACGCCGTAGTGTTCTTTGGCGAAGGCACGCAACTGCGCGAGTTCTTCTTCAGCCTGTGGACGGGCGCGTTTCGCCAGATCGGTCAGGAAATCGAGTACCTGCTGCGGGTTTTCCGCCATTTTGGTCGCCAGCGACTTGTGCGCATAGCTATCGAAGCCCAGCAGCTGTGCCAGCTCGTGACGCAGTGCCAGCTTTTCCGCCATCACGTCGCTGTTGTCCCACTTGCCCGCGTTTGGCCCCTGATCGGATGCGCGCGTGCCGTAGGCGCGGTACATCTCTTCGCGCAGCGCTTGATTGGTACAGTAAGTCATCACCGGCAGATAGCTTGGGATATCCAGTGTCAGCAGCCAGCCGTCCTGCTCTTTTGCTTCTGCCTGCGCTTTGGCCGCTGCCAGTGCGCTTTCCGGCATGCCATCCAGCTCGGTGACGTCGGTAATCAGCTTGCTCCAGCCCATGGTGGCATCCAGCACGTTGTTGCTATATTGCGAACCGAGTTCGGACAGACGAGCAGAGATTTCACCGTAGCGTTTCTGTTTTTCCGGCGACAGACCGATACCGGACAGCTCAAAATCGCGCAGCGCGTTATCAACGGATTTCTTCTGCGCCACGCTCAGCGCGGTGTACTGTTCGCCGTCACGCAGGCTGCGATAAGCCTGATACAGCCCGGCATGTTGGCCGACCCAGGTGCTGTGCTCGGACAGCAGCGGCAGACATTCTTCATAAACCGCACGCAGCTCCGGGCTGTTCTTCACCGCGTTCAGGTGGCTGATGGGTGAGAAGATGCGGCCAAGACGATCGTCGCTGTCAGCCAGCGGTTGGCACAGATTATCCCATGTAAACGGCCCCGCTTGCGCCACCACACGCTCTACCGTCTCGCGGCATTCATCCAGCGCGGATTTCACCGCAGGGACAATATCTTCCGTTTTGATACTGGAGAACGGGGGCAGGGTAAATGAGGTCAGTAATGGATTCGTCATGGTGCCGTCCTGATAATTGTGGGTGATCTCGTTGCCGGTAAGTGGAATCTGTTGAATAAAGGCCGGCAAGGCGGATATCTATTGCGGATTAATCACTAAGATGAGGTCAAGCGCCGTGAAAATCAATGGCAGAGGGATTATCGCTCGTGACCAAAGGTGCGTTTTACCGCCATAAATAAGCGCCATGCGTTACCTGAACATCATCGTTAACGCGGTGCTAAATGCTTTCCCCCGAAAATTTTTTGCACTTTTTCTGCCCGATTTGGTTTTTCATGTGACCTACCTGATGTGTCTTTTTTTTCAATATTTCAGGGGAATGACAATGGCGATAAATAATCATAATGGCGGGTGCATCGCGCATAAACCCACCTTGACGGTGGCGCGGGCAGTGCATCTGGCGCTGTCCGGCGTGTTGATCTTGAGTGCTGGAGCGGTCAGTTCGGCGCTGGCGGCGGAAATGCCGACAGCTGTCGCGGCGCCGACAGTGACGTTTTCTATCCCCGCTGGGCAGCTAGGGACCACGTTGCAGGCCATCGCCAGCCGCGCCAATGTCATTCTCACGTTTTCTCCCGATCAAACACAGAATAAAACCAGCGGGAGCGTACAGGGAACCTACACCGTTCAGGCCGCTTTTGCGGCCGCGCTGGCTGGGACGGGACTGAGTGCGGTACAGACGGCCACGGGCTATCGGCTGGAATCCGCGCTTGCCGCTGAGGGAAGTGACGGCAGCCTGATGATCCCAACGCTCTCGGTGGTTGGCGGCACATCGGACAGCGCCGCTGCTGGACGTTCCGTGCTGCATCAGGCCGATGTTGACCGCGTGCAGGCCGATAATATTGCCAGCCTGCTCGATAAGCTCCCCAGTGTGTCGATGGCGGGTTCTCCCCGTCCGGGTGGGCAAAGCCTGAATATCTGGGGCATGGGCGACATGGAAGACGTCAAAGTCGTGCTGGACGGCGCGCCGAAAGGCTTTGAGAAATACCGCCAGGGCTCGGTATTTATTGAGCCTGAGCTGATTAAGCGGATCGATGTCGATAAAGGGCCGCATGATATTCGCAGCGGCAACGGCGGCTTTGGCGGTACCATTCACGTTGATACCAAAGACGCTAGCGATCTGCTGCTGCCGGGAGAAAATTTCGGCGGGATGGTCAAATACAGTTATCACACCAACGATCGGCAAAATATCTACAGCGGCGCGCTGTATGGCCGCACGGAAGAGGGGATGGCTGACGGCCTGCTCTATATGAGCAAGCGTGATGGCGACAACATCGAACGCCCTGATGGTACGCGCTTTGTCTACTCCACCAGCGATATGGCGTCCTACCTGCTGAAGACCAACATCTACCTGACGGATGCTCAGACGTTGACGCTCTCTGCCATGCGTTCCGAATCTGACGGCTGGCAGCCGTTTGCCGCGAAGCGTGACGATATGACAGCACCTTCACAAAGGGACATTGATCTCTACGGTTGGGAAGAAGCCTGGCTGCGCAAGCTGGTTTATCGCGATCAGGTGGATAAGAACTACTCGCTGAAATGGAATATCGCGCCGGAGGATAAGCCGTGGCTGAATCTGACGGCGTCATTTGCCACCTCAAAAACCGAACAGCATGATAAACGCCCTGATTCGGCGTCACAAGACAGTTTTCTGGGAACGCTTGGGAATGAAAGCTGGGTGAGCTATAAAGATCAACTGGCGGAGGTCAGTAACGAAAGTCAGTTCACCACTGGCCCGCTCGATCATAAGCTGCTGGTGGGGATGCGCTGGCACCAGCATAAGCGCGATACGCTGATCTATTATCCGTCCGGTAAGAATAGCGCTGAGTATAACTATGGCTATTTCCAGCCTCACTATATGCCGGCTGGCGAACAGGAAACCCACAGCCTGTATCTACAAGATGCGGTGACGTTGGGCAGAGTGACAATCACGCCGGGCGTGCGTTATGACCATGTGACTAACACTGGTCGGCCCAACGTTGCCCCGCGTTATAACAGCAGTAGCCCGTCCGCAGGGCATGACTACAACAGCGTGACCTATACCGGCTGGTCGCCACGTATTGGGGCGTTGTGGAAGGCGACGGACAATCTGTCGCTGTTTGCCGATGCCAGCCGTACCTGGCGTGCGCCCGTCATTGATGAACAGTATGAAGTGCAGTCAGCTACCTCGGGTGTGCCGGGAAGTAGCCGTAATCTGGACGTGGAAAGCATCAAAGGCATCCGTCTAGGGGCGATTCTGGATTTCAACCACCTGGTGCTGGAAGAAGACAGTCTGCAAATTCGCACCACGCTGTTCCGTAACCGTGGCAAAAACGAAATTTTCAAACGCACCGGTGTTTATTGCGCGGCATCTTCCCAGACGGGCAGCAATTCCTCCTGCGCTGGGCCGTTGTCGGTTTACCGCAACCTGCCGGGCTATACCATTGAAGGGGTTGAGATTGAATCCTTCTACGACAGCCGCTGGCTGTTTGGCAGCCTGTCCTTCTCTTCCATTCGCGGCGAGCGCGATGCGTCACCGCGTAACCCGTGGGGCAATAAAACCTGGATTGCTGAAATTCCTCCTACGACAGCACACGCCACGCTGGGTACCAAGATCCCACGTTTGGATATGGCGGTAGGCTGGACGGGGGACTTTGTGCGCAAGCAGGATCGTTCACCTGCTGATGGCGATCCACAGGCCGATATCTGGGCGTTACCGAAGAGCAAGGGATACGTGCTGCATGGTTTGTTCGCCAGCTGGCAGCCGCAGACGATAAAAGGATTTGAGGCGCGTGTGACGGTCGATAATCTGCTGAATACCGATTATTACCCGTATCTGGGCGAATCTGTATCCGGCGTAGGACGTAACGTAAAAATCAGCGTGTTACAGCGTTTCTGATCGCGGTGCTCGGGGCGGATAGTCTTGCCGCCCCGTTAGCGAGGGGTGTTGCATGGGCGTAATGTAAATTCAGCAAATTTGAATAATTTTCGCTTAGGAACTTGACAGTCAGAGGGAAAAAACATAAATAAGAACGATTATCATTCTTATTGTTTAAATAGCGTTCTGGGGTAAAGTTCGATGGTGAGGAAAGCGACGGCCAGCGTTAATGACTTTGCCCAACAGCTCTATTTCGATCACCACCGCTGGCTGTGTAACTGGCTGCGCCATAAACTGGACTGCGCCCAGCATGCGGAAGACCTGGCACAAGATACGTTCCTTAGCGTGCTGATGAACCCGGAACTGCTCACGATTCGCCAGCCGCGCCCGTTTCTGGCTACCGTGGCCCGCCGTTTGGTCGCCAATCATTATCGTCGTAAAAAGATTGAAGATGCCTATCTGGATGTCTTGAGCACGCAGCCGGATGCCTGTATGCCCTCTCCGGAAACGCGTCTGCTTACCCTCGAAATTCTTGAACAGCTTGATGCCGCATTGGATGGCCTGCCAGCACCGGTCAGAGAAGCGTTTTTGCTGGCGCACCTCCACGGCATGCGCTATAGCGATATCGCCGAACGCTTACGGGTTTCCAGCAGTTCGGTGAAACAGTATCTGCAACGCGCCAACCTCCAGTGTTTCTTTGCGCTGCCGCTATGAACGATCGCACTTTTTATCGTGACAGACAGGGTCTGCCGATTCAGCCAGACAGCGCGCGTGAAGCGGTGGCGTGGCTGACGCAACTGATGTCCGACAGCGTCACGGAACAGGATCGCCGCGAGTGGCAGCGTTGGCGGGAAGCCTCGCCGGATAACGAACAGGCGTGGCAGCATATTGAATCCGTGTGTGCCAATCTGGGTCAGCTTAACGCACGGGCGGCACACCAGAGCCTGTCAACGCTTAACGGTATGCAGCGCCGCAGCGTACTCAAAGCGCTGGCGATACTCTGCCTGACCGGAGGCGCTGGCGTGGCCGGATCGCGCACCGACCTGTGGCAGTCGTTGACGGCGGATTACCAGACGCAGGTGGGTGAACAGCGCCATGCGGTATTGGACGATGGCACGACGCTGCTGCTGAATACGCAGACGGCGCTGAATGTGGCCTACGGTGACGATCTACGTCAGCTTACGCTGATTCGCGGTGAAGTGATGATCGAAACCGGTCAGGCGGAGAAGGCCGCGTTGTATCCGCGTCCTTTCATTGTGACGACGGCACAGGGAAAAGTGCAGGCGCTGGGTACGCGCTTCAGCCTGCGAGTGCAGGATGAACACACGCAGGTGACGGTGTATGACGGCGCGGTAAGGCTTCATCCGCAGCAGAACGGTCAGGATGTACAGGTGGTGAAAAGCGGACAAACGGCGACGTTCACTACGCAGCGCTGCGGCCAGATTGAGACGGCGAAGGTAGAGCCTGCCTGGGTGAAAGGACAGCTGCTGGCGGATAATCAGCGTCTGGTGGATTTTGTTGATGAACTGAGCCGTTATCGCAGCGGTGTCATTCGTTGCCAGCCGGAGGTGGAAAGCCTGCGGTTTTCCGGCGTCTTCCCGCTGTCGGATACCGATAATATTTTAGCGGCGCTGGTGGAGGCGCTTCCTGTACAGGTGCGTTATTTCTCTCGCTACTGGGTTCAGATTGCTGCGCGATAAAATATCCTGCTAAAACGTAATAACATTACTTTTTATGCTGTTTTCACTTTTTTTTCTGTCCGATCCCCGTAGCTGAACGACCTACTATTATCTGCTGTCCGTTTTATACCTAACGATGTGATGAAGAACGCATGATGATCTCCTCAAAGCCCCATTCATTGAGAGTGCAGCCCCTGTCTCCACGGCGAGGGGCAGTAGGCTAATGGCTGCACAGACGCTGCAATACAATACGATTCAGCCCGCCACGACGGTTCGTTGGGGGAGCGGCTGGCTGATGGCGCTGGCGCTACACGCGGGGCTGATTATCTGGGTTAGCTACCCTGCGCTTGATTCGGCCATTGAAGCGCCGCCGCCCGCCATGATGTTAATGGTGGCGGATAGCGTGCAATCGACTCCCAGCCCTCAGGATGCGTCTGTCGGCCCGCAGCAGACGCTGTCCACGCCGCAGGAAGCGGCGACTCAGCCGGAAAAAATGACGCAGGAGGTGCCGCTGCTTGCGCCCGCGCCGAAGCCGGTGATGGCGGCGGTACAAAAGGAAAAACCGCAGCCGCAGAAAAAAATGGAAAAACCGGTGCAGGAGACGACTCCACAGGAAGAAGTGGCGCCATCGGAAAAACCGCCCGCGCCCGTCACCAGCGCGCCGCTGCCGGGCACCAGCCAGCAAGTCGCGGCGCCCTATAACAGCGATGCCGCGCAGATGCGCAAAGGGGGGGCGGACTGGAGCAGCCAGTTGCTGGCGCACCTGAGCCGCTATAAACGTTATCCGGCACAGGCGGTGCGGCAGCGATTACAGGGCGTTGCCCAGATTCGCGTGACGTTGGATCGGACGGGGAGTGTGCTGGACGTCTCGTTAGCCAGCAGCAGCGGTGTGGTGCCGCTGGATAAGGAATCTGTCGCTTTGCCGCAGCGTGCCCAGCCACTTCCGGCTCCACCAGCAGAGGTGATTGGGGATAACGCGCAGCTCACCATCACTATCCCCATTAGCTTTGATTTACGGGAAATCCGCCGCTAACTGGCATCCACTAACGTGGCGTGTGCGCATCATAGCCTGCATAAAAAAGAGGTATATATTATTGCCCTGCTCGCCGAACGGGCTATTGATCTGCGCCTGATGGGCACTCTGGGAATCGGTAGTGCACGGAATGGTTAATAAGGAAGAACAGCATGACGCACCCGCAAGACGCTTCTCTGGCGATTGGTCTCGATCTGGGCACGACGAACGGCCTGATTAGCGTTTGGCAACATGGCGAGGCACGCCTGATACCGAATGCGCTGAATGAGAACTTCACGCCCTCGGCCGTCAGTATGGATGAAAAACGGCCATGTTTCTCAATTTACTGATTTAAGACGATAAAAATGGCGGGTTTGCGGGGCGGCTTGCAGAGGGGAGCGTTTGACGGGATATTTTCCGTCGCAGACGGTTATACTGTCGGTTAATCGACGTTATTTATAAAAACTTCACCGGAAAGCAAGCATGCTAAGTTACCGCCACAGTTTCCATGCCGGCAATCACGCCGACGTGCTGAAACACACCGTTCAGAGCCTGATCATCACTGCCCTGAAAGAGAAAGAAAAACCTTTCCTGTATCTCGATACTCATGCGGGTGCTGGCCGCTATCAGCTCAGCGGCGAACACGCCGAGCGCACGGGGGAGTATCTGGATGGCATCGCGAAAATCTGGCAGCGTGACGACATTCCGGCTGAACTCGAACCTTACATGCAGGCCGTGCACACCTATAACCACAATGGGCGGCTGCGCTATTACCCCGGCTCCCCGCTGATTGCCCGCCAGCTGCTGCGCGAACAGGACAAGCTCCACCTGACCGAACTTCACCCTAGCGATTTCCCGCTGCTGCGCAATGAATTCCAGAAAGATTCGCGCACCAAAGTGCTGCGTGACGATGGCTACCAGCAGTTGAAATCACAGCTGCCGCCGCTTTCCCGTCGGGGATTTGTGCTGATCGATCCACCTTATGAGCTGAAAACGGACTATCAGGCCGTGGTGAAAGGCATTCAGGAAGGGCATAAACGCTTTGGCACAGGCGTATTTGCGCTGTGGTATCCGGTGGTGCTGCGTCAGCACATCAAACGCATGCTGAAAGAGCTGGAAGCCACGGGCATTCGCAACATTCTGCAAATTGAACTGGCAGTGCTGCCGGACAGCGATCGCTACGGCATGACGGCGTCTGGCATGATTGTGATTAACCCGCCGTGGAAGCTGGCATCTCAGATGAAGAGTGTGCTGCCGTGGTTGCATAGCGTGCTGGTACCGGAAGGCACCGGACATACGCTGGTGGAGCAAATCGTACCGGAGTAATGCACACGGTTGTGGCGGGACGCGGTTGGTTTTTCCTATCACAACCATAGGCATAACCTTTATTCAGCGTATGGCTCTGGCGGTACACTCTAGGCAAATTTTATTCACTTAAGCATGGATACACTGATGACCAAACACTATGACTACCTTGCTATTGGCGGCGGCAGCGGCGGTATCGCGTCTATCAACCGCGCGGCGATGTATGGACAAAAATGTGCGTTGATCGAAGCAAAATATCTGGGCGGCACCTGCGTCAACGTCGGCTGTGTGCCGAAGAAAGTGATGTGGCATGCGGCGCAGATTGCCGAAGCGATCCATCAGTACGGGCCGGATTACGGGTTCGATACCACGGTAAACCAGTTTAACTGGGGCACGCTGGTTAAGAACCGTAGCGCTTACATCGATCGTATCCACCAGTCATACGATAACGTGCTGGGCAAGAATAAGGTCGACGTTATCCACGGTTTTGCCCGCTTTGTCGATGCGCACACGGTGGAAGTGAACGGCGAGAAAATCACGGCTGACCATATCCTGATTGCGACGGGCGGTCGTCCGGTTCACCCTGCTATCCCCGGTGCGGAATACGGCATTGATTCCGACGGCTTCTTTGAGCTGGATGCGCTGCCGAAGCGCACCGCGATTGTTGGTGCTGGTTATATCGCGGTGGAGATTGCTGGGGTGCTGAATGGGTTGGGCTCTGAAACCCACCTGTTTGTGCGTAAACACGCACCGCTGCGCAGCTTTGATCCGTTGATTGTCGACACGCTGGTGGAAGTGATGAACACCGAAGGGCCGACGCTGCATACCGAATCGATCCCGACAGCGATTGTGAAGAATGCCGATGGCAGCCTGACGCTAGAGCTGGAAAATGGTCAGTCACAAACTGTCGATTGCCTGATTTGGGCGATTGGTCGTGAACCCGCGACGGATAACCTGAACCTGAGCGTCACGGGCGTGGAGCTGAACGACAAAGGCTACATCAACGTCGATAAATTCCAGAACACCAACGTTCCTGGCATTTATGCTGTAGGTGATAACACCGGTGCCGTCGAGCTAACGCCGGTCGCTGTCGCCGCAGGGCGTCGTTTGTCCGAACGTCTGTTTAATAACAAGCCGGACGAGCATCTGGATTACAGCAACATCCCGACCGTCGTCTTTAGCCACCCGCCGATTGGCACCGTTGGGCTGACCGAACCGCAGGCGCGTGAGCAGTACGGCGACGATCAGGTGAAAGTGTATAAATCTGCCTTCACCGCGATGTACACCGCCGTTACGCAGCACCGCCAGCCGTGCCGCATGAAGCTGGTCTGCGTGGGCAAAGAAGAAAAAATCGTCGGCATCCACGGCATCGGTTTTGGTATGGACGAAATGCTGCAAGGCTTCGCGGTCGCCGTCAAAATGGGCGCAACCAAGAAAGACTTCGACAACACCGTCGCCATCCACCCGACGGCGTCAGAAGAGTTTGTGACGATGCGGTGATGGCGTAGGGAAGCGGGTTTACGGCTTTTCTGAAAAACGAAAATGTGCTGGCTGAATAGTTAACTATTTGGCCAGCATTTTTTATGCTCAGCCTAACGCAGCTACCTCATTCGCTCACTCGCCAGATGATAAACGCCGCTGCGCTCACGTTTGCCTACCGCCACCACGGCGATAACCAATACGTCGTCAATAACCTCATAAACCAAACGAAAGCCTGACGCTCGGAGCTTTATTTTGTAGCAGTCCTTCATCCCCCGTAACTTTGCCGCAGGAATATGGGGATTTTCGCAGCATTTTTTTAGTTTTTTGGCGAATTGCTGTTGGATAGCTTTATCGAGTTTTAGCCATTCTTTTAGCGCATCTTCCCTGAATTTGACGCTATAGCTCATAGGAAACTATCCAAATCCACCTCAACCAGCGGCTGGTTTTTACGTTCACCGATCAGCTTAATCAGTTCTTGATCGTCCAGCGCATCCAGCATTTTTTCGTAGAGATCCGCAGGAATGCAATAAAACGCAGGCTGGTTGCGGTTCAAGATAGCGACAGGCAGGCCATCACCAGCATTGACCGTCGCCATCGGGTTCTTTTTCAGTTCACTGACGCTAGCACTGGTATCACTCAATATAATATTCGGCATGATAGACCTTTAATGACCGGTTAATAGGTCTTTAAAATAAGCAATAAAAGACCTGTTAACAAGTCTTTTGAGGGTTTTTTATGCCTGCTCCGAATGGCTTCCTGCCAACGATATGAAGAAAATGCCGCTTTTATCACGACATCCATCTGAAGAGTGATAATGATTATCGTTAGTGTTTTGTTTATGGTAAGTTGCGGTGCATGGGTTTTATCCCGATTAATGACTTTTCCCTTACAAAACATACCGGCTTTCTCACTATGTCTTTACTGTTGAAGGTAGTAAAAAGGCCTTCCATGCCGCGTTTGGTATTAACGTTGGTTGCCTGATTTGGGGCGCGATGGTGGCGTTTGGTCTGCTGCATCGGAGCTGGCCTATAACATCCTGAAATGGTGCGGTGCGGCTTATCTCTGTTGGTTGGGTCTGCAAATGATCCTGAAACCCAGAACTGAACTGGTGATGGCCGCGCCACAAGGTGCACCGAAGCAGCAGAACTGGTTTCTCCGTGGCATGCTGGGCAATGTATTAAATCCAAAAATCGGCGTGTTCTACGTTTCATTCCTGCCGCAGTTTATCCCTGCCGGACATTCAGTGGTGCTGTGGACTTATCTGCTTGTTCTTATTCATGTCTTTATCGGCACGCTGTGGTCGTCTACGCTGATTGCCGCCACGCGTCCGTTGTCGCGCTTTTTGCGTCGCGGTTCTGTAGTGAAGTGGATGGACCGAACGACAGGCGTTATCTTTTTGGCATTCGCTGCGCGTCTGGTTTTGTCTCGGCGGTAAGTTAGCGCCACTGCACCGATACCCGCAGTGACGCAGCAAGACGTTTGATTATGAATCACTAAATCCGTTCTGCATCGAGAATGCTCATAAGATTCAGGCGGTGTCGATAGCACCGCAGCGTCGTATCAATCGCCTCCGCAGGCATAAAGGAATCCCGATAGGTTGATTCAACGCATTCAGCTTCTTTGATGAAGTCTGCCAGTAGCTTTTTGGTAAGCTTTTCACTCAGCCCGATACGCTGTCCGAACAGAATGAAATCCATACCAAGGTATTCTCCGTATGCAGTTTCAAATCCTAGCGCGAGTGCTTCATCTCCCTCTTCTTGAATCAGCAGCGGCAATGCCATGAAACAGGAAGAAAAATAGGTGGGATAGGGGGCGACGGAAACAAAATCATAAATGGGAGCCAGCATTAACGAACCTGAGCGCGAATGTATCAAACCAAAATTACGCAGGTGCATGTCGTTGTTACCCAGCATGTAGGCGTAAGCGATACGGCGGAACAGATCTATTTTGAAGACGATATTGTCATTAACGTGTTTGCTAAGGAATAAAGCCAACCGCTCATAACTGACGTATTGTCTGCCATCTGCTCGTATTTTACCGAATTTTTCCCCGATCCCCATCGCGCCGTCTAACTGTTCCTGATGGATAGGGTGGCCCGTTTTTTCGTCGCGGTCGAAGCGCTTAATAACGAAAGCAAACTCAGGTTCGTCATCAGCCTGCTCCGGTTTAAAACAGAGTAACCCGTGTGGTGGAACGGCAAACCCCAGGCGTGCCATTAGCGTCATCGTGGCGTGTTCGTTTTCTGCCAAATGGGGAAATTCAATCGGAGAAGGCTTGAGGATGTACAGCCCTTGATGATCAACGACGGTAAACGCCCGTTCTTCTAATACCATCTGAATTTTGGGCTGATAGCCAGAGATGCTCATGCCTTTCTGTGTTTGTGGCAAGTCGTGCATAAATTGCTGTCGGGTGAAACGTAAGGCCGGGGAAGCGTGCATTGATCCCGTCAGATGCTTCAACCCTTTACGGCTATAGCCTGTGGCACTTTCTTCTTCGTGTGTCAGCGGTGTCAGCAAAATTCGACATCTTGTCATGACTTATCCTCCGCGATCAGTTGCACGGCACCGATCAGGTTCTTACCGTTTTGAATGAGGATGCCAAATAAATCCGTCTCATCCAGATGCTGAAGCTGGCTGTACTGTCGCCGGAGCCAACCTTCGGGGGCTAATGAGGCAAAATAAGGCGGTAATGTCTGGCTGCGAAATGTTCCGGTCTGTATCGGTAGGCTCAAGGATAATGGCGGGCCGATGTAGGACTTTTTATATTCAAACAAATAGCCTTTATCGTCCTGACTTAACTGGCCGATGTGGACACCGTAAAGATAGACCTTTACTTGACGGCGCATAGCTTTATCCCTAACGCGGAACAGACGCTATAAACCGTGGAAAACTTCACCTGAGCGGGATCTTTGAATAAACGTTTTAACGTGGATAGTGATACGCCAGTCTGTAGCTCTAGCGTAGTGAGTTCGATGCCCAACGCTTTACGTCGCGTATTTAGCTGAACGCCAAATACATCCAGAGAATGAATGTGGTCTTCCAGCATAACCTCTTTGCTGGAAGCATCGCTACGCGCGAGTTCGTGCCGGAGTTCGTCGATAGCTTCGCTAATGGCGTCGAGCTTTAGTAATGTTGGTGCAGTAGTGGGTGTGTTCATAAATGGACTCTACTTTTGAATCTAACCCGTTAATGGGTTAAGTATAGTCCGTAAATTTTCTTAATGTCCATATGTAAGACTTCTTGTTAGTTTTTACTTAATTTGGCTCATTTATGACACTGAAAGTAAATCACATCAGGCGACGCAGATGTGGTGTCGCCTGATTTGCTATCGCACAAGGTCGATTTAATGCTCCGGCCAGAACGGTTCACCTAGCGTGAGCATCAGTCGGTTGGCCCATGAGAAGAAGGCAGTTGACTGCACCACATCGACAATCTCCAGCGCATCTAACCCCTGTTCTTGCAACTGCTTCAGGTCGTTAGCGTTGACCTGTGCGGGCGTGGCGGAAAGGCGTGCCGAGAAATCGATAATCGCCTGCCAGCGTGGACTTTGGCCGATGCTCAAATCGCTGCCGGGGACGACGTCCAGCAGTCGCTGTACGTTACTGTCCTGCTTGGATAGCTGGCTGGCTTTACGGGCATGCACCGAGGCGCAGTAGATGCAGCCGTTGACCTTGCTGGTGACGGCGGCAATCAGTTCGCGCTCTTTACGCGGCAGGCCGCCAGCGGTATAGAAAATCCCTTTATCCGTCAGCGTGCGCTGTTCCAGCACCGGAAGGTTGCGGCCTAGCAAACGGAAATAGTCGGAATGGGTGTGGCCGAAGCGCGCCAGAATCGCCTGCTCATCCGCATTAAATGCTGCCAGCGGTTTGGGCGCGATCCACGGTTCCCAATCCAGTTCCGCCTGAGTGAATGCCTGCGGCGCAGACTTACCGCTGTGCGTCTGCGGCTGGGTATGCCACTGGCCTGCAACGGCGGCCTGCGAATGCGGCTGGCTGATGCGATGACCGGCAATCAGGCGATAGCCGCGCAGCAGTCGGCTTTGAAAATTCACAAACGCAATGAGCTGCGACAGCGTCACGATGTCATCTACCGACCAGCCCGCCTGCTCCAGCGCATTGACGTGGGACGCCGAGGCTTGCACGGGCGTTTTCGTCAGGCGTTCGGCATGATCCAGCGCCAACTGTAGCGCGGGTGTCAGCGAGGGCTCAGGGAAGTCTGCCAGCCGCTCGGCATAAAAATGCTGTAGCTGCTCATCCTGCTGCCAGCCGCTGATTTTTGTCGCAAACCAGAAGCGTAGCGATAGCGGTAATGTCGCATTGTCTGCGGCGTCGGCGTTAAACAGCGCGTCGTAGCTGCCTTGGGTGTGGCGAGTTGCCGCATCGCGGGTTTTTCTGGCGGCGGCGAGGGCAGATTCCGGGCTGATTTCAGCCAGCGCATCCAGTACGTCATGGGTGTGTAACGTGTTAGCGTGCGTCATGCAATCTCCTGCCCGATTGGGCTTTTCTGTTTGACGGTGGGCTTCCAGCCCAAAGCGGGGGCGACCTGAGTCGCTATCAGTTCAAGCGAGTGAAGGATCAGCGCATGCGGCGGATCGATGGAATGCACCTGGAATGTCACATCGGTCGCGCGCTCCAGCGAGCTGTCTGCCCGCAGTGACGCAATCACATCTTGCGCGGTGCCAACATGGCTATCGAAGGAGGCGATCAGCGCCTCCACCGAGTCGTGAGGGATCGGGCGGAACGTGCCGGAACGGGCGGCGGAACGATTAAGTCCCTTTTCTGCCAGACTCAGTGCTAATTGACGATCGTCAGCCACGAAAACGCTGCGCGAGCTGAGGATGCGCGGTGCGACACCAGCGGGCAGCGCGGCCAAATAGGCGTCGATCATTGGGTTTTGTAGATCGGCGAGCGTGGCGTCCGGGAAATGTTCCGGGCGCGGCTGGGTACGGGAAAGCATCAGGCCATCGCCTGCTTTACCGGCACGCTCTGCACCCTCGATGGAAAACGTGGCTTGCCAGACGCGATTATCCAAATGCGGCGCGGCAGGGTAGAGCTGATTACCGTCTTCGCTCAAGGCTTCCCCTCGCCACGCGGCGCGCAGTTTTTCCAGATAGCGCCCGAGGATCTGTCCGCGCTGTGCGCTGTCGTGACCAAATGCGGCGAATGAGGACGGTGTACCGCCAGAACCCACGCCGACTTCCAGCCTGCCGTTGCTGAGTAAATCGAGCACGGCGGTGTCTTCCGCTACGCGCAGCGGCTCTTCCATCGGCAGCGTAATCACGCCAGTGCCGAGCTGGATGCGTTGGGTGCGTGCGGCGACCAGTGCCAGAAACACCAGCGGTGAAGGCAATCCGCCTTCATCTGCGTGAAAGTGGTGCTGTGCGACCCAGGCGCTGTCGAAGCCTAACTGTTCGGCTTTGACGATCTGTTCCGTCGCCAGCCGATAGCGCTGCTGGGCGGAGACGTCATCCAGTAATCGCGTGAAAAATCCCAGACGTTTCGTTGCCATTCTACAGTCCTTGGTTTAGTGCGAATGTGGGTTCAGTGTGAATATGGGGAGGGTGAAAACGGGCAAAAGCCGGGTGTTGCTGTCCGGGGATGGCCTCGATGAGTTCACGGGTATAGCGATGTTCGGGCTGGGCGAAGATCTGTTCCACCGGGCCGGATTCAAGCTGCTTGCCGTGGTACAACACGGAAACGGTATCGGCGATCTGGCGTACTACCGCCAAATCGTGCGAAATGAACAGGTACGTCAGCCCCAGTGATTCCTGTAGCTCGGTCAGTAAACGCAGAATCTGCGCCTGCACGGTGACATCCAGTGCCGAAACGGCTTCGTCCAGCACCAGTACCTGTGGTTCAAGCACCAGCGCCCGGGCGATGGCGACACGTTGGCGCTGTCCGCCGGACAGTTCACGCGGCTTGCGTGATAGCAGCGCGACGGGTAGGGCAACGCACTCGAAAATCTCATGAATTTTTCGTTCCCGCTGCGCGGCGGTATGGCGATTAAAATTGCGCAGCGGTTCCTCGACGATGTCATATAACCGCTGTGACGGATCGAGTGAGCCAAAAGGGTTTTGATAGACCAACTGAATTTTCTGCCGGAACTGACGTAGCGCTTCACCTTTCAGGTGAGTGATGTCGGTGCCGTCGATCAGAATGCGCCCGGCGCTGGGGTGATGAAACCCGAGCAGGCTGCGCGCCGTGGTGGTTTTACCGGAGCCGGATTCGCCCACAATGGCGTGCGTTGTGCCGCGTGCCACGCTGAAAGAGACGTCATCCACCGCCCGAAAATGTTCCCCTTTACGGCCCGACAGGGGAAAGGTCTGCACCAAATTTTCGACCGAGACAATAATGTCAGATGCAGATGTAGGGGCACGTTGTGGACGTGGGCTTGGGTTTAGCGACGGAACATTCGCCAGCAGCGTGCGGGCATAGTGGCTTGCGGGCGCGCTTAATACCTCAAGCGTTGGGCCTTGCTCCTGAATGTAGCCGTTCTGGAAAACCAGCAGGCGATCGGCACGTTCGGCGGCGGCGCCCAGATCGTGAGTCACGAACAGCACCGCTGTGCCATTTTCGCGCCGCAGTTCATCAAGCAGATCGAGAATACGTTTCTGCACCGTGACATCCAGCGCGCTGGTAGGTTCGTCAGCAATAATCAACGCGGGCTTCAACGCAATCGCAATGGCGATCAGGACGCGCTGTTTCATACCGCCGGACAGCTCGTGCGGGTACTGTTTCGCCCGCAGTTCCGGCTGGTTTAGTCCCACGCGCTCCAGCAGCGCCAGTGTTTTCTGGCGGGTAGTCTGGCGATCTTCCCGCTGGTGAATCCGCAGAATTTCATCCACCTGCTCGCCGATGGTTTGCACCGGATTCAGTGAACTGGTGGGATCCTGCGGGATCAGGCTGATCTGCGCACCGCGCACGCTATCCAATCGTTTTTGCGACCAGCCGCTGATATCCACGCCGTTTAGCCGAATGGCGCCGCGCGTTAACCTGCCGTTCTCGGCGAGTAAACCGATGACGGCCTGAGCGGTAGTCGTTTTCCCTGAACCGGATTCCCCTACCAGCGCCACCACTTCACCGGGCTGAATATGGAAAGAGACGCCTTCGACCACCGTCTGCTCGCGATCGTCACTGCGATAGGCAATCGTGACATTCTCCAGAGCCAACACGGGCACGGCAGCACTGGTTTGTAAGCTGGCTGACAGGCTCATCGTTCCGTCCTCCTGATCGACTGGCTGATACGGTTAGCGGACAGCACAACTAACACGACAATCAGGCCGGGGAAGGTGGTTAGCCACCAGGCGGTTGCGATGTAGTTGCGGCCTTCGGCGATCAGCAGACCCCATTCCGGCGTGGGCGGTGGTGCGCCATAGCCGAGGAAGCTCAGCGTGGAGATGGCCAGAATCGCGCTGCCGAATTGCAGGGCGGCAAAGGCGAAAACGGTAGTCAGTGAGTTCGGCAGAATGTGTCGCCACAGCACGCTGAAAAAGGTGCCGCCGCTGCCATAGGCGGCTTCGACGTAGTCGCTGTGGCGCACGCGCAGCACTTCTGAACGCACCAGTCGGGTAAAGCTGGCGACGGAGGTGACGCCCACGGCAATCGCGGCGTTAACCGTGCCGAAACCCAACAGGATGATGACGCTCAGCGCCAGCAGCAGGCCGGGAATGGCAAGCAAGACATCGATACTGCGCATCACGACGCTATCCAGCCAGCCGCCAACGGCACCCGCCAACAGGCCGAACAGGCTACCGAGCACCAGACCTAGCCCGACGGCGATAAACGCGCCGGAAAGTGAGTGCACCGCGCCATAAACAATGCGCGCATAGAGATCGCGCCCCAGCTGGTCGGTGCCGAGCCAGTAGTCGGCGTCAGGTGCCAGCCGCTGTGCGCCTGCGATACCTTCCGTCGGGCTATAGCTGGTAAACCAGCCGGGAAACAGCGCCCAGAGTGCGACGGTCAGCATAACCAGCCAGGCCAGCGCCAGCCCCGGCTGAAAGGCGTAGCGACGCAGAAGCGGTCGCTTGCGCAGAAGAGGAAACGTGATTTTTTCCAGTTGTACGGTAGTCATAGCGTGGCTCCTGGCGTTCTTTTCAGGCGCGGATCGAGAAGGGGATAAAGCAGGTCGACGACCAAATTGACGACGACAAAGGCGGCGGCGGAAATCAGCACGATGGCCTGTAACACGCTGCTGTCCTGATAGTTCACGGCTTCTTGCGTCAACTGACCGAGCCCGTTACGTCCAAACACGGTTTCGGTAATCAGCGCCCCCGCAATCAGCTCGCCCAGCAGCAAACCGGCGATGGTCAGCGTGGGCAGCATCGCGTTACGGGCGATATGTCGCCAGAGCACGCCGCTGCGGCTGGCTCCTTTCGCACGGGCTACCGCAACAAACGGCTGGGTTTGTACCTGATCGATGCTGCGCATCAGCACCTGAGCGAGCGGGGCGGAGATCGGCAGCGCCAGCGTCAGAACAGGCAAAATCAGCCCTTCCCATTCGCCGGGGTTAATGACGGGAATCAGCCCCAGACGAAAAGAAAAGATCTGAATCAACACAATGCCGAGCCAGAAGGTCGGCACGGAAATAAACAGTGATGGCAGCGATTGCAGTGCGGTTCGCAGCCACTGAAACGGCGTCAGTGTTGATAAGAACGCAAGGGCGAACGCCAACAGCCCGGCGGCGATGAAACCCAGCACCGCGAGCAGCAATGTAGGCGGTAGATTGGCGGCAATCAGCTCGGTGACCGGCACGCCAGCCTGAAGAGAGAGGCCGAGATCGCCACGCAGTATCTGGGCTATCGCATGAAAATATTGCGTGAGCACCGGCGTATCGGCACCGTAGGATAAACGCAGCTGCGCGATCTGCTCGGCGCTCAGGCCGAGCTCTGGGTTTTGAAACTTGATCAGTACGGCATCACCCGGCATCGCCTGAAGCAGGATAAAAGACAGGGTGAATGCCGCCCACAGGACGAGCAGTGCCTGACCGATGCGCAGTGCCAGATATCGGTTCATGATGATCTCCTCCCTCTTTCTTCTGTGTTACTTATCCAGCCAGGTGTTGTAAAAGCTGGGGCGACCAACGGCTTCAAACGCGATGCCTTTTGTGGTTGGCGCGCCCGCAAACACCTGCGGCTCTTCAAAAATAGGAATGACGTAGGCCTGATCGATCAGGTAGCTCTGCACCTCTCCGACCAGCGCCAGTCGCTTGCTGCGGTCGGTTTCAGCGGCGATGCCATCCAGCAGCGTATTTAGGTGCGCATCGACAAAGGTGTTCACCTTGTCGCTGGAGCCGCCTTTTTGCAGCAGGACGTTGCGTACCGTCGGGTAATATTGGCTTTTCAGTACATCCGGGTCGGCACGGCCTACCATCGCTGGAGCAACGCCCGTTTTCAGCGGATCGAGGCTATCGACGGTCTTGCTGCCTGCGTCACCCGCCAGCACGTTCAGCTTCACGCCGACTTTTGCCCACTGCTGAGAAACCAGCTGTAAGGTTTCTTTGTTCTGCGGCTGCGGCAGGGATTCATAGGCGGTTAGCTCCAGCGTTTTGCCGTCTTTCTGTCGCAATCCCTGCGAACCGGTTTTCCAGCCTGCTTCATCTAACAGTTTGTTGGCCTGAGCGGGATCGAACGTGAGTTTGCTGGAGAGATCGACATAGCCCGCGGCGGTTTTAGCCAGCGGTGACGTGGCCTGTGGGTAGTTGTCCGAGAACAGCGTATCAATGATCTCTTTGGTGTTGGTGGCGTGCAGCAGCGCTTTACGCACGCGAATATCGGCGACCAGTGGGTTATCCGGGCGGAATACGACGCTGTTATTGACGCCGCGTGTCGGTGGGGCATAAAGATTGAAGCCCTGGCTCTGCACCCGCTTCTCATCATAGGCTTGGATCTGACGAATGAAGTCCGCCTGACCCGATACCAGCGCGCCAATACGCACGCTGTCTTCTGGGGTGACCAGATAGGTAATACCGTCCAGATAGGCGCGCCCCTGATGCTTCGATTTAACCGGTGCCCAGTTGTAATCCTTACGGGCGGACAGTTTCAGTTCCCGCCCTAGCTTCTCGCTGCTCACCACGAACGGGCCGGAGCCAATAATGTTTTTAGCATTGCCTAACTGATTGAAATTGCGCTCCAGCGTACTGAGGGACACCAGACCGGAACCGATGGTCGCAGTACCTTGCAGAAAGCCCGGAGACGGCTTCTTAAAGTAAAACTTCACCGTGAGCGGATCGATGACTTCACTGCGCAGGTAGTTATTGATGACCTCAGAAATCGGCTGGTTGAGTGCCGTATTTCCCAAGCCGTAGGTATCGATGTTTTTCGCTACTGCGTTGGCATCCAGCGGGGTGCCGTCAGAGAAGCTAACGCCGGGACGAATCTTGAACGTGTATTCGGTGTTATCCGCGTTAATGGTCCAGGATTCCGCAATCCACGGTTCGACCTCCAGCGTTTCTGGGTTCTGGTACGTCAGTTTATCGGTGATCTGGTTGAGGATGCCGCCGTTCGGATAAAACCCGCCCGCGGGCGTATAGAGATTGGTGTGCGCCTGCTGCTCCAGATAAATCAGCGTGCCGCCGATTTTCGGCGCGTCGTTCGCTGCCTGTGCGCCCAGCGCACCACCCAGAAGGAGCAATGAGGTAAAAATAGTGAGTTTCTGATGAGGATGCAAAAAAGTCGCCACGATGGTTTTCCCTACATGTGATGGTTTTTATTAAATTTGTTTTTTATCAGGTGAATATGCGTATCGATTACGTCCTGAAACGGGGAATACGGCAGAAGACGTTAACCGTTCGTTACAGCCGATATTTCCATAGGCGGTAGGAAACCGCAAAGAACAATACCGGTATTGGTTATCCAGTTTTTAGTTAGGAAAAAGCGTGGTTTTTGCGAGAAATCGCCGCGTTTCGCGTGTGATGATGGGCTTGGTGAGTGGGGAAAAGCAGCGCTGCGAAAGTGTCGTCGCAGCGCTAAGGTCGATCTAGGGTTATTTCAAAACCTGCGGATTCACGCAGTTTTCTTTTACCTGACCGCTCAGGGCGGCAATCAGGTTGTCAACGGCGCAGGCAGCCATGCCGTAACGGGTTTCGTGTGTGGCAGAGCCGATATGCGGCAGCGCCACCACGTTAGGTAAATCCAGCAGCGGAGAATCGACGGGCAGCGGTTCTTTGACAAAAACATCTAGGCCCGCGCCCTGAATGGTTCCTTTCACTAAGGCTTCCGTCAGCGCCTCTTCATCTACGACGGCACCACGACCAATATTAATCAAAATGGCGCTGGGTTTCATTTTTGCCAACTGTTCGCGGCCAATGAGATGGTGCGTTTCCGCCGTAAGCGGCAGCGTGATACAGAGAAAATCAGACTCGGCTAATAGCGTATCGAGATCGCAGTGACGGGCATTAAAACGCTGCTCCGCTTCGGCGTGATGGCGGCGTGCGTTGTACAGAACCGGCATGCTGAAACCAAAGTGGGCGCGTTGCGCGACGGCCAGACCAATGCGGCCCATCCCCAGAATACCGATGGTTTTATGGTGAACGTCAGTGCCAAACCAGTCGCTGCCGACGCCCCCTTTCCATTCACCCGCTTTGACCCGCTCAGCCACTTCCACGACCCGACGTGCGCTGGCGAGCATCAGTGCCAGAACTGTATCCGCCACCGTTTCCGTCAGCACGGTCGGGGTGTGCATGAGAATCACCCCTTTTTCATTCAGCGCGTCGACGTTAAAGGTGTCATAACCGACTGAAATGGTGGACGCCGCGCGTAAACGCGGTGCGTGTTGCAGGAAATCTTTATCGACTTTACCACCGGAACCAATGATGCCTTCGGCCGTTGCCAGAGCGGGGTGGTCGAGTGAGGGAAAGGCGTCAAGTTCAGTGACGGTGAAGTGTTGGTCTAAACGAGCGCGTAGATCGTCAGCCACTTTTTTATACAGGATAACGCTAGGTTTCATCACAAACTCCAGCAGATTAAGGAAGTTAACGTAGAAATAGCTCATCGAATAATCGCGTAGCTGGCGAGAGACTGCAAGCGATACCGGCCCGCATCTGCCCAAGGTTAACCGCGATTAATGGGAAGTCTGCACGATTGATGTGATGAGCAACCGCCTCATCGCACACACACAGGATGTTCCTGTTCCCACTGCATGATCAGCGCCGTGGCCTGTGTATCCTGATTGACGTTTTCCTCCACGATGACAAATCCCTGTTTATGGTAGAACCGGCAGGCGCGCGTATTCTGCTGATACACTTCCAAGCTGAGTAAGGGGTACTGTGCCTGAACATGCTGGATCAGCGCTGTACCAATCTGCTTGCCATAATAGGCGTGTTCCACAAACAGCGCGCCGATGAACCGTGCCTCCAGCACGCTGATAAAGCCGATGAGGCTCCCTTGTTCCTCATAAACCCAGGTTTGCGACTGGGGAATATAGATCTCACGTACCGCGCTGGCACTTTCTCGCCAATAATCTTCACGAATAAACGGATGCGCCAGCGTGGTACTTTTCAGCCAAAGCTGCATCAGCGGTTCGAGATCGTGGTCGCGGTAAGGTCGAATCATGAGGGGCTTTCCTGATGACAAAAGCAGTCGGTGACATGGTCGTTGACCAATCCACCCGCCTGCATGAAGGCGTAACAGATGGTTGAGCCGATAAATTTGAAGCCACGTTTCTTCAGGGCTTTGGACATGGCATCTGAAACGTCCGTTTTGGCGGGCACCTCGGCGAGCGAAGCGGGGTGATTGAGATGCGGTTGGTGTTCGACGAAAGACCAAATGAAGTGCGAGAAACTCTCTCCCTGACTTTCCATCGCCATCCACGCTTTTGCATTGGTGATAATCGCCTCGATTTTTCCTCGATGGCGAATAATGCTGCTGTCCTGCACCAGTCGCTCGACGTCATCCTGCGTCATCTGTGCCACTTGCTCAGGGTTGAACTGGTGAAAGCAACGGCGATAGTGTTCGCGTTTTTTCAGGACGGTAATCCAGGAAAGACCTGCCTGCTGGCCCTCCAGACACAGTAACTCAAACAGCTTCTGGCTGTCGGTGCAGGGTTTCCCCCACTCGTTATCGTGGTAATCCTGATATAAGGTGTCTTGTGTAACCCAGCCGCAGCGTTGCATACCTTTCCCCTGATTATGTTGAGCCGTTCATTGTAAGGCAGTCTGTCGCAAGTCGGGGTCGATCATGGCATTTATGTTGCTGTATATGCAACCAGTGTTTTGCGGGTGTGCTCGCAGATATGAAAGGTCGTTTGCGGATGGGGCAGAAAGTCGTCGCGGAATCATGAATAATGTTTCGCCAACAGCTCAGGGCTGTTCATTCGCTCAGGGCTGTTCAATCGATCATAAGAAAAGCAATACCTAAATAATTCGAGTTGCGTGAAGGCGGCAACCGCGCGAGTCCCCAGGAGCTTACTCAGGTAAGTGACTGGGGTGAGTAAGGGCAGCCAACGCACAGGCAGCTTGAAGTATGACGGGTATAGATTAATTTGTTTTTACATAGTGCAATAACGACATAAGCGTTTGTTATCATGAAGTAAAGCAATCTGATTCATGCTGACCGTTCGAGAATAATCATTTTCAATATCATTTAATTAACTATAATGAAGATATTGCTTACGCGGTACTAACAACACAGTGCCGTAACATTTTTTTTACCATGGAGATGCTAAACATGAGTTATTCACTGCCATCGCTGCCTTACGCTTATGACGCACTGGAACCGCATTTCGACAAAGAAACGATGGAAATTCACCATTCCAAACACCATCAGGCTTACGTCAATAATGCTAACGCCGCGCTGGAATCTCTGCCTGAACTGGCTACATTGTCTGCTGAAGAGCTGATTGCTCAACTGGACAAAGTTCCTGCGGAGAAAAGAACGGCACTGCGTAACAACGCGGGTGGTCACGTTAACCATAGCCTGTTCTGGAAGGGCCTGAAAGTCGGCACGACGCTGACTGGCGACCTGAAAGCGGCCATCGAACGTGATTTCGGCAGCGTTGATGCGTTTAAAGAGAAATTTGAGCAAGCAGCAGCAACCCGCTTCGGTTCTGGCTGGGCGTGGCTGGTACTGAAAGACGACGGCAAACTGGCCGTCGTGTCTACTGCAAACCAAGATAGCCCGCTGATGGGTGAAGCCGTTTCTGGTGCGTCTGGCTACCCAATCGTCGGTCTGGACGTATGGGAGCACGCTTACTACCTGAAATATCAGAATCTTCGTCCAGCTTATGCTAAAGCATTCTGGAACGTGTTGAACTGGGACGAAGCCGCTGCGCGTTTCGCTAGCGCGAAAAAATAAAGCCGTTGAGTGCCTGATACCATCAGGCCTCTTCTGCATTTGAATATAAACTGGAATAACAGTCTGTTATTCCAGTTTTTTATTATCCCTACCTCGATGCCGAGCAGCATGTACGTTGGCATTCCTCTCTCACTGGCGCATAAAGTTTCGGAGTAACGTGCCGATATCTATTGCAGGTTTTTATCATGTTATTGTGCAGGGATAAGCTTGGTAAGCGGTAATCCGAGATGCTAACACCGCTAAATACGTGTGCATCAGGATAGTGAATTCGACTCAATACGATATAGTGGTGGGATGTGATGACGATGAATTTTGATAATCTAAAAGTCGGTAAAAAATTAGGATTAGGTTTTTTCCTGATTCTGCTGATGACCATGGTAATTGCCGGTGCGGGCATTATGCATATTGGCTCGCTGAAAGACAGTATTGATAAAGTGAATTTAAGCAACAATATCAATGATGAAATTAACCAGGCTAAATATTACCGCGCATTATACGGCACCACCTATAATCCTGATGATATAAAAAAGAACGTTGAACACATTGCCAACGTCAGTAAACTCGCTGAAAAGGCAAAAGAATTTAACTGGTCAGAAAGTGATACCAAGAAAATAGCCAGTATCCCCACATTAATTTCCAGCTATCAGGAAAAACAAAATAATTATATTAATGCAGTGGGAAAAAAGGATGCCGTCAGAAAAAGCTGGAATATCTCAACAACAGAAAAACCGCTAGAGCAGCTTAACGATCAATTAAAGACAGACAATAACAGTACTACTCTTCAATTATTACTTTCTGATCTGAACCAAAAACTCATTTCCGTTCGCTACCACGTTCGTGGCTTATTACTGTCTACCAATAAAGAATCCGAAGAAAAACTGACGGATGCCATCAACGCAGCACAAACGTCATTGACCTTCCTGTATCAAAGCCTGTCTGCCGAACAGCGTGAAACGCTGACACCCGTCCTGACGATCATGAATACCTATGAAGAGCAGGTTTTGGCCTATATGCCAGCCTATCAAGAGGAAATGGCGCAGGCGGGGCAAATGCGGGTGGTTGCCGATCAGTTAAATACCGTTATCACCTCACTCCTCAGCGATCAGTTAGCGGCTTCACAGGCAGACATTCGTAGTGCCACGCTGCAAATGAGCATCGCAACACTGATTACGCTGCTGCTTGGTCTGCTGATTTCCTGGTTTATTTCACGTCAGATTACAACACCGCTTGGCAACACATTGAGCATGGCTGAAAAAATCGCAACAGGCGACCTCACCATGTCCATCAACACGACGCGTAAGGATGAGCTGGGTCAGTTGATGAGTGCAATGTCGAAAATGAATGACAACCTGCACAATATGATCGATGACATTCGCGTCGGCGTCAGCCAGATTTCTAACGCGTCCAGCGAGATCGTCGCGGGTAATACGGACCTGTCATCACGTACCGAGCAACAGGCCGCTGCCGTTGAGCAAACTGCCGCCAGCATGGAGCAGCTCACCGCGACGGTTAAGCAAAACGCAGATAACGCACACCACGCTAACAAGCTGGCAATCAGCGCATCTCAAACCGCAAAACAAGGCGGCGAGCAGGTGAATAATGTGGTGCAAACCATGACGGCGATTGAGAGCAGTTCTAAGCGTATCGCGGAAATCACGTCCGTCATCAATAGCATCGCCTTCCAGACTAACATTCTGGCATTGAACGCCGCAGTCGAAGCCGCCCGCGCCGGTGAACAAGGCCGCGGCTTTGCTGTGGTTGCCAGCGAAGTCCGTAGCCTTGCCCAGCGTAGTTCACAGGCCGCGAAGGAAATCGAAGGCCTGATCTCTGAATCGGTTACCCAGGTATCACGCGGAGCGACGCTGGTTGGCAATGCCGGTAAAACGATGAATGATATCGTCATCTCTATCACGCAGGTGCATGACATCATGGGTGAAATTGCTACCGCATCGGATGAGCAAAGTCGCGGAATCAGCCAAGTTAGCCAGGCAATTGTTGAGATGGACAGCACCACGCAGCAGAACGCCGCACTGGTTCAACAATCCTCTGCTGCTGCCGATTCGTTGGAAGAGCAGGCGAGACTGCTGAAGCAGGCCGTTTCCGTCTTCCGTCTGGCAAGCACGCCACACGATGACACTCCAGCGGGTATCGCGTTTGCCGACCAAACGCATCGTCTGCGCGCGCCGCGCTAATATCAACAACCGTACCAAAAACGACAAAGCCCCTGTTAAACAGGGGCTTCATCAACGAATCCATCACCAGCATCGGTCTGCGCAGAGAAGAAACCTCAGAACGGTTTCGGCGCGAAGCCTGTCATCTCTTTTAAACCCATCTCGCGCCCCAATGCCGTCATCGGGTGCACCACCACCAAACCGCGAACGCTTTTCTTCAACGTCCCCATATCAGCCTGCTCTTTTTTAGTAATCGCACGTTTGAAAGGCAGGTTCGCCAGTTTCTGTGCTTCTTCACTGAGCTTCTGTTCTCTCACGTTACGCAGGCGCTCGATTTCAGCTGTTAGCTTCTCGCAGGCCTCCAGATTGAGGGCGATTGCTTCAGCATCACCTTGTTCCAGCAGCGTGGTCTGCTTACGCGTCAGCTTATCCAGTTGGTCGCTAAGGCGTTTGATCTCTGCTTTTTCCTGCTCTTTCATAAAAGATAACCTATATAACGGGAGAATAATGCGGGGCACAGCATACACTATACGCTAAATAATTCGAGTTGCGTGAAGGCGGGAACCGCCTGACATGACGCATGTGACGTAATATAGCGGAATGGGATTAAAACGCCTTTTTCAGACTGATTTGCGCAATCAATGTGGTCAGGGATAGCACCAACGTGGAGCGCACCATCTGCTGATAACGCTGCTGTTGCATACTCACCAAAAGCGGATCGGCGTCGTCTGCCGGCGGCAAAGCGGGTTCTGTAGGCAACGTCGCCACGCAGTGCAGCTCGCCGATAGGCCCCAGAATTTCATCATCGGTAAAACGGTAATGCCGCTCGTCATGTGCCAGCTCTTCGCCCAGCGCCATTAACAGTTCCGCATCTTCGTACTCTTTACGGCTGATCATTCCCAGGCCATAAATCAGTTTCAGGCGCACGGAAAGGTCGCCCAGCGGGCCCGTTCCCATCATCAAGGGTTCAACGGCATATTTCACCGCATAGTCATCTTTACGGAACACCTGCAACATCAGGATACTGACCGCGTCAGCCAGCAGCTCAACGGCGCAGAGCATAAAGTCGCGCACAGTCTTCCCTGAGTTCAGCGCTTCCAGAACCCGGTTTTCAAACGCCTGTGTTTCTTCCATCGTCACTTCTCGACCCTTTAACCCCGCCCGCAGCATCCCCATCTCGGCAGCATGCTTACCGGCAGGTGTGGCGACATCCTATCCCCGACGTCGCCCGTATACCTTACACCGTGTCGAAAAGACCACACCTGCATGATGACGAGAGACGCCGATTACTGCATGGCGTTATACACATTCACTGCTTGCGCGACAACCTCACTGTCAGCATCTAGGCCAGAAATCTGCACCAGCGCCGCCTGCGGCCCCTGAGTGCGGATTAACTCAGCCAGTTCCAGCGCCTGCGGATCCTGTTCACTGCGATAATGCATCGCGGCAGCAATGCCGATAATCAGGCTCTCATGCGGCAACTGGTATTCCAACGTTCCGAGCAGCGGCTTGATCAAACGATCACCGGCACTCAGCTTGCGCAGCGGCTGACGGCCAACGCGCTCTACGTCATCGTGCAGATGCGGGTTTTCAAAGCGGCTGAGAATCTTGTTGATATAGGCAGCGTGCTTCTCCGCATCAAAACCGTAGCGCTTGATGAGTACCGCACCGCTCTCTTCCATTGCGCCTTTGACCACGGCTCTGACTTTCGGATCGAGAATCGCATCGCGAATCGTTTGATGACGCGCCTGCTGGCCGAGATAGGCCGTAATCGCATGGCCAGTGTTCAGCGTGAAGAGCTTACGCTCAACAAACGCCATCAAATTGTCGGTCAGTTCCATACCGGGAATCGCTGGCGGTTCACCGCAGAACTGGGTTTTATCGACAATCCATTCGCTGAAGGTTTCTACCGTCACCGCCAGCATATCCTCGCTACCGGCTTCGGAAGGGGGAACGATGCGATCCACGGCGGAATCCACGAATCCCACATGCTCAACAACCCATTCCTGATGGCCTTCCGGCAGCAGTTTCAACACATGCTGTTTTAACTGGCTGGTGCCACGCACCATATTTTCACAGGCAATAATGTTCAACGGCCGGGTATTGCCGTCGTTATGACGCTTAACCAGCCCCTGAGCGATAGTTCCGGCGATTTTTTCCAGAATCTGCGGCCCCACCGCGGTCGTCACCAGATCGGCTACAGCGATCAGCGCAACGGCATCCTGGCTGCCGCTGTGAACGGCGCTAACGTTGCTGACGGTATCAACCTGCGTGTTATCACCGACAATCCGCACCGTGTAGCTTGTGCGGCTGTTCAGGGCATCCAACAGCGGCTGATTGACGTCAGCGAATGTCAGTTCGACGTTGGCATCGGCCAACAATTTCCCAATAAACCCACGGCCAATATTACCCGCGCCAAAGTGTAATGCTTTCATGAGACATAACCTTAAAAAAACATAAAAAGAGGCCGCCCGCAGGCGGCCCTAGCCACATCAATTAGGCACTCTTTTTACCGGAGAGTAAGTCGAGCACTTCCTGAACATCCTGGGTCTGTGCCAGACGTTCAATGACGGCATCATCATCCAGCGCATTGGTCAGACTGGTGATGACCTGAATATGTTCGTTGTTGCGAGCGGCAATACCGATAACCAGACGCGCAACCTCATCGTCTTCAGCGCCAAAGCGAACGCCTTCAGGATATTGGCAGAAGACAACGCCCGTTTTCAGCACGCGGTCTTTCGCTTCAATCGTACCGTGCGGCACAGCAATCGATTCGCCCAGATAGGTGGAAGTCAGCTTTTCACGTTCCAGCATCGCTTCAACATACGCAGGCTCGACATAGCCGCCTTTCACCAGTTGCTCACCGGCGAAACGGATTGCCTGCTCTTTGTCTGTCGCATGCTGATTCAGGAACACATTGCCTGCACCCAATTGGAACAAGTTAGTCTGTGCGTCGGCGACAGCGGGTGCTGGCGTCGCGACGGCTTCAGACTTCACGGCACCCTGTGCTGCGGTAAGACGTGACACCAGATCGCTATACAGACCGCTATCAAGGAAGTTGGTCAGCGAAATGTGCTGTGCCTGCGGCGCATGGCGCATCGCACGTTCGGTCAAGTCGCGGTGCGTAATCACCAGGTCGACATCCTCCGGCAGACTATTGATCGCGCTGTTAGTCACCGAAATGTTGGTCAGCCCGGCATCCTGAACTTTCTTGCGCAGCACACCCGCACCCATCGCGCTGGAACCCATACCAGCGTCACACGCTACGATGATTTTACGCACGGTGCTCATATCACCGCTGACACCGACATTAGTCGCCGTGCCTTTAGAAGACGCTTTCATTTCCTGCATGCGGCGCGTTGCATCGCCCAGGTCTTCTTCTTTTTGCTTGGTGCTTTTCAGCAGAATCGCCGACACAATGAAGGACACCGCGAAAGCCGCCGCAATAGCTGCAAGGTTAGCGAAGTAAGCGCCTTTTGGCGTCATCGCCAGCACCGCCAGAATGGAACCTGGAGACGCAGGAGAAACCAAACCGCCGCCCAGTACGCTCAGCGTAAACACGCCGGTCATCCCGCCCAGAATCACCGCAATAATCAGACGCGGATTCATCAGCACATAAGGGAAGTAGATTTCGTGAATCCCGCCCAGGAAGTGGATAATCGCCGCACCTGGAGCTGACTCTTTCGCGTTACCACGACCGAAGAACATGTACGCCATCAGCACGCCCATACCCGGGCCTGGGTTCGCTTCGATCAGGAAGAAAATAGATTTGCCAGTTTCCGTCGCCTGCTGAATGCCCAGCGGTGAGAAGATACCGTGGTTAATGGCGTTGTTCAGGAACAGAATTTTCGCCGGTTCAACGAAGATAGACGTAAACGGCAGCAGGTTGTTTTGTACCATCAGGTTAACGCCGGAAGCCAGCACCTGAGAGAAGACTTCAACTAGCGGACCAATTGCCAAAAACGACAGGATTGCCAACAACATACCGATGATACCGGCAGAGAAGTTGTTGACCAGCATTTCAAAGCCGCTCTTGATTTTACCGTCGACCATACGGTCAAAACGTTTGATCGCCCAGCCGCCCAACGGGCCCACAATCATGGCGCCGAGGAACATCGGGATATCGGTCCCGACGATCACACCCATCGTCGTAATGGCACCCACGACACCACCACGCTCACCGAATACCAGACGTCCGCCGGTATAACCAATCAGCAATGGCAGCAAATAGGTAATCATCGGACCGACGAGCTTCGCCAATGTTGCATTGGGGAACCAGCCAGTAGGGATAAACAGCGCGGTAATAATACCCCAGGCGATAAATGCGCCAATGTTGGGCATCACCATATTACTGAGGAAGCGACCAAAGTTTTGCACCTTGATCTTAATATCTGGTGAAAGCATAAAAACACACCCCTATTGAAACGCGCTGACAATAAGAGCGCGTGGTAATTATCGTGAGACGGCGTGGCAATAAAACACCGATTACCACAAGAAGACGTCCGTCATTATTACTGTATGCAGCGCGGACTCTAACACGCTGTTTTCATACCGCAACTCCATAGCGGTAACGTGACAAAAATCACACAACCACCCTACATCAACGATACAAATAGGTGATTTACTTCACAAAAAACCGTTAAAAATGAAAAATTAAACAAATTTTTAGACAAACACCGTGCCTTATATGTGACTTGTATCACAATTTACAGGGCTGTATTTGTTTTGTTTGTGTGATGTTAATCACAATTTATTTTCCCCTCTCACCAGCCACACGCATCTTATACAGAATACCTCTCTGCCCTATCGCATCGCTAAAGCGTCGGGGCACGACGCGGTTAGGGATAATTCACGCCAGTTATTCCTCTGAGTGCATTCATTAAATTCTGCTGCTGTAGAGGTAACGCTGCCACCATGCTGTTATATTGCGCCACCTGTTGCGGCGTACGGAATTGCACAGACGCGCCATTAAACACCGCCTGATCGCCCTGAGCCTGAAGGAAATCACCGATCTGGATCAGGCTCTGTGCGAAGGCAATCGCATTCGGAATAGCGGGTAGCAGCGCATTGGTGGGCTGTATTACCGTGCGTGCATACAACCGCTCATAGGGTATTTGCACTTCTTCGGGCTGTTTTAGCAGCCGATGGGCGTTGTCCGCCTGCACTTTCGCCGCCTGCACATGCTGGCTCAACAGGTTCATTGCCCCGATAGATTGGCGAAGATCATCACGCTGCGTCAGATAGTCTTTAGGAACACGAATTCGGGAAATTTGCCCCAGCATCGGCGTTAAACTGCCGGATACCGCCTGATTAAACTGCTGAGAAAAAGTAGTTAACATCGCGTAATCGTTGGTGAAATTGCCAAAATTATTTTTCTGCTCTTCCGTCAATGTCGGCAGCGTCCCATCCTGCTGCGACTGCACGCTTTGCAGGAATGCAACGAATGCCTTCCGCTGATCGGCTTCGCTGTCACCACAGGCAGCCAGCTGCAATGCCGCCAGAATAACCAGAACTGGCAGCAGCCAGCGTGAACGGTACGTCATTAGCCTTCTCATTCCCTACTCCCGTTATGCTTACTGCCCCGCCAATCGTGCTTTTTTCAAACCAAAACACGCTGACGACGGATTTTCCATGACAAGATTTTCTACGACATAAGCATAGTCGAATCAGGCTGGCTGTGCAGGAAAGGGCCAATCTCGACGGTCAAGAGAAATAAAAGCCAGTATGGTTATTGTTTAATCAGAAACATATTATTAAAATTGCGTTTCATCCCGCATTTTTATCCGAATAATAAGGAACGCCCAAAAGGTGAGGCTACTCGACAACATGAAAAAATAGATTTCCAAACAAAACTATTATCAAGGTAATGAATGTGCAATTTACTACCTTAAATAAAAAGTGATTCTTTTAGCACGATATTTTTATCTTATTTTTAACAAACGGACAATTTGACTACTCTATGCTTAGTATATTACCCCTTGACACATGGTTTTTTATTGCTGTAATCCTTGCCTACTTCATTTATAGCAACTGGAATTTTACCGAGAAGAAAGCCCATGAGTCACCAGGGATCCTTATTACTATAGGAATATTGGCAACCTTCCTTGGGATTGCGTTAGGCTTGGCATCATTCGATATGAATGATGTGGAAAATAGCTTACCTACGCTGATTAATGGAATCAAAACTGCATTTTGGGCCTCTTTTGTGGGTGTTGCTTGCGCATTAATTATAAAATGGCGCTATGCGTTTCGTGGTGTAAGGACAAAAAACAACCAACCGATACCCACTGATTCAACAATTGACGATATTGTTCAACACCTACAGTTTTCTACAGAATCGATTAAACTATTACACTCTACTACAGAGAAAAATAGTATTTCTCTGCTAGCAGAGCTACAAAAAATGAGCAGCAATCAAAGTACTCAACTGACCAATATACATAACGCATTTACTGAGTTTGCAAAAAATCAAACTGAAAACAACTCAAAAGCATTAATTGAAGCGTTAAAAGAAGTTATTCATGATTTTAATGAAAAAATTGGTGAGCAATTTGGTGATAATTTCAAACAGCTAAATGAAGCTGTCGGTAAAATAAATGAATGGCAACAACAATATAGCCTCCAAATGCGAGAGATGATTGAGCAACAAACTCAAACAACAGCAAATATGCAACAAGCGACCCAATCCTTTGCCGAAATCATGACACAGTCAGAATCATTTACTCAGGTTGCAAAAGATATTCATCAAACGATTGGTACAGTATCTAGTTTAGAGAAAGGTATAGAAGAGAATCTAAAACAATTGGCAGAATTAATTGAATCATCAAAAACAGGTATTCCTGAAATAGAAAGAGGAATCATGGCTATTATAGAGGATGTGAGGAACGGAGCTACAGCCTCCGCCACAGCCATTGAAAATAGTGTTTATACTGTAACGCAAACATTGGAATCATCCACAGCCGATTTTAGCAACCAGATGATAGGTAGTTCAAAAACAATGTTTGATGCTATAAGAAACCAAAATCAGGAAATGCAAAAATCTGTGCAGCAAACAGGCACAGAACTACAAGAGCAGATAACACGCCTTTCTCAAGATCTCACTAAATACATGCAGCAACACAATGAAGATGTCACAAATAATATTGTCGAACTAAACAGAAAAACAGAACAACAGGTTCAAACATTGGATGCAGCTTTAGCTGCCGCGTTGAAGAAATCTCTCGATAGCCTCGGGCAACAATTAGGGGCGCTATCCTCTAAATTTGTACAGGATTACGATCCTCTGACAGAAAAACTAAGGGATGTCGTGCGTCTATCAGAGAATTTGAGAGGATAACAAATGAATAACCCATTATTAGCTCGCCCAAAAGCAGATAAAGAGGATTTTTGGATCAGCCTGAGTGATTTAATGACCTCTCTGATGATGATATTTTTACTTATCTCTGTTGTCTATATGATAAAAGTACAGGAGATGGTGAAAATCCCATCAGTATATAAGAATACCCTACAGGGGCTTGGTCAAGCCTTACAGCATGAATTCAAGGACGATCTAAAACGTTGGCACGCAACAATCGACGAGGATCTAACAGTGCGGTTTCAAGAGCCAAATATTTTATTTACAACCAGCTCCTCTGAGCTAAAACCAGAATTTAAAAGTATCTTAGATGAGTTTATTCCCCGCTACCTCGGCATTATGACTGATAAAAAGTATATCGATAACATTGAGGAAATACGTATTGAGGGACATACATCAACGATGTGGCGAACAGGCGTAAGTGAAAACGATGCTTATTTTCATAACATGGAACTGTCTCAGTCAAGAACTCGGACAACTCTATCATATATTATGAATATGCCTGCAGTTTCAGACTCTAAAAGCACCTTAAGTTGGTTTAAAAACCACGTTCGGGCTATTGGATTTTCTTCAGCAAAACCTATTGATAAAGAAGGGAAAACGATCATATCCCCAGAGCAAATTGAAGACAGTGCGCGCTCTCAACGAGTGGAATTTCGCGTCAGGACGAATGTTGAACGCCAAGTGGCCAATATTGTTGAAAAAGGGAATAAAATATAATGGATTCGTTTCTCGTCTCTCAACTCCCCGACTTTCTTGATTCGCCAATTTTCAACAAATTACGCAATGAAATGAAAGCAGAGATTATTCCACCTATCGCTGATATAAAAATGGACGTACTTGTTCTTGAAAAAATACTTTCAACAACAGGAAAAGAAATTGATATATCAGAAATAGAAATCAATAGTGACAACACTATTATTTATAAAAATAAACGCGTTATCCTTCATATAAGGGATGTAGCATCCTACGGTGGGAAAATGAGTTTGCCAAAATATCATTTGGCAAACTGTAAAAAACTAAAAGAAATGTGGGAAAAAAATAAAAGCGGAAGATACGTTGCAGCCACTCGTAGTGATGGAATTTTCACAATAAAGTCACAAAATACTGATAAAACGGAGTGGATCACCAGCGAGGAAAAATTAGATGTGTGTAAATGTTGTCTCGACACCTTAAATTGGAAAAATTACTCAAAGGAATATCGAGAGAAAGATAATATTTTCTCGACTTTTGACCTGAAGGAATTTTTCAGCGTTTATCCAAACTCAGCTACGACGTATAATGCCGAACATAATGACATTACTGCTCCGATTAATGATTACTCAAAAAATTTCCAGATAATATCAAAACAATATCGAGAGTCAGTTAATTGGCAATGTGAAATTTGCAACATAAGTCTTGAACGTAAAAATTTAAATCAATTTTTACACGTCCACCACCGCGATAGGCAAAAGAATAATAATAAGAAAGACAACCTACAGGCGCTTTGTATCGAATGTCATTCAAATCAGGATGATCATGGACATATGAAAAACAGTCTCCAGCTAATGTCATTTATTAAAATAAAAAAGGATATGGTCTCTGCAGCAAACTCAAGTTAAACAATCTTTCCCCAGACTCGCTTTTCAGGCCGGGGGAAAGATTACGGTAACCTCGTTATTGCAGAACAGAAATATCCGCAACCTGCAAGAACAGTTCGCGCAGTTGGCTCAGCAGCGTCAGGCGGTTCACTCGAACCTGCTCATCTTCCGCCATGACCATCACCTGATCGAAGAACGCATCGACAGGCTCACGCAGTGAGGCCAGCTCAACCAGCGCTTCCTGATAGCGACCTTCAGCAAACAGCGGCGTCAGTTTGTCGCGCAGCACGACAAGGTGCGTGGCCAGCGTAATTTCCGCCGCGTCTTTCAATACGGCAGCATTGACGCTCTCGTTCAGCGTATCGGTAGACTTCGCCAGAATGTTGGAAACACGCTTATTAGCCGCTGCCAGCGCCGCGGCGGCATCCAGCGAACGGAAGTGGCTGACGGCTTTGACGCGGGCATCGAAATCAGCCGGACGGGTAGGACGACGCGCCAATACCGCCTGAATGGTATCCACGCTGTGGCCTTCTTCCTGATACCAGGCGCGGAAGCGGCCGAGCATGAACTCAATCACGTCATCCACAACTTTGGCGTTAGACAGCTTATCACCATACAAACGCACCGCTTCTTCGGTCAGCATCTGCAAATCGAGCGGCAGACGTTTCTCGACGATGATGCGCAGCACACCGAGGGCGGCACGACGCAGCGCAAACGGGTCTTTGTCGCCTTTCGGGTGTTGGCCGATGCCAAAAATCCCTGCCAGTGAATCCATCTTGTCAGCAATTGCCAGCGCGCACGCCACCGCAGAAGACGGCAGTTCGTCACCCGCAAAACGCGGCTGATACTGCTCATTCAACGCAACGGCAACATCTTCCGCTTCGCCATCATGACGCGCATAGTGCATCCCCATCACGCCCTGCGTGTCGGTGAATTCGAACACCATGTTGGTCATCAGGTCACACTTCGACAGCAGACCAGCACGCTTTGCGTGATCCACATCGGCACCAATCTGGCCAGCAACCCAGCCAGCCAGCGCCTGAATACGGTCAGTTTTGTCGCGCAATGAACCTAACTGCTGCTGGAACAAGACGGTTTCCAGACGCGGCAGGTGATCTTCCAAACGCTTCTTACGGTCGGTATTGAAGAAGAATTCGGCGTCAGCCAGACGCGGGCGCACCACTTTTTCGTTACCGGAAATAATCTGCTGTGGATCTTTGGACTCGATATTGGCAACAAAGATGAAGTTAGGCAGCAGATTGCCGCTGTTGTCGTAAACCGGGAAATACTTCTGGTCACCTTTCATGGTGTAAACCAGCGCTTCGGACGGCACAGCGAGGAATTTTTCTTCAAATTTCGCGGTCAGCACCACTGGCCATTCCACCAGCGAGGTGACTTCTTCCAGCAGGCTGTCGCTCAGATCGGCATTACCGCCAATCTTGCGTGCGGCGTCTTCTGCATCGGCTTTGATTTTCGCTTTACGCGCATCGTAGTCGGCAACGACTTTACCGCGCTCCAGCAGAATCTGCGGATACTGTTCGGCGTTATCGATCGTAAATTCAGCTTCACCCATAAAACGGTGGCCGCGAAGAGTACGAGCGGAATCGATACCCAATACCTGACCGGGGATCAGTTCTTCACCCAGCAGCATGGTTACCGTGTGCACCGGACGCACAAACTGCGTTTCTTTGTCGCTCCAGCGCATCAATTTTGGAATCGGCAGCTTCGATAATGCAGTGCTTACCATGCCAGCCAGCAGCGCCTGCGCCTGCTCGCCTTTCGCGTGGGCGCGATACAGCAGCCACTCGCCTTTGTCGGTCGTCAAACGTTCAGCTTGCTCAACGGTGATACCACAGCCACGCGCCCAGCCTTCTGCTGCTTTGGTCGGTTTGCCTTCAGGATCAAACGCTTGTGAGATCGCCGGACCACGTTTTTCTACTTCACGATCGGGCTGAGACGCGCTTAAGCGTGCCACTTTCAGCGCCAAACGGCGCGGCGCGGCAAACCAGCTTACGTCACCGTGTGCCAGATTGGCGGCATCCAGCTCTGCCGTGAAATTCGCGGAAAAGGATTCTGCCAGATTACGGAGAGCCTTCGGCGGCAGCTCTTCCGTGCCAATTTCCACCAGAAAAGTCTTGTCAGTCATCGCTGCCTCTTAGCTCTCTTTCTTATTACACATCGGGAAGCCCAGCGCCTCACGCGAGGCATAGTAGGCTTCCGCAACCGCTTTGGTCAGGGTACGGATACGCAGAATGTAGCGCTGGCGTTCGGTAACCGAGATTGCTTTACGCGCATCCAGCAGGTTAAAGCTGTGCGCCGCTTTCAGAATGCGTTCGTAAGCCGGTAAAGGCAGCGGTTTTTCCAGCGCCAGCAGGTGCTGCGCTTCTTTCTCATATTGCTCGAAGCAACTGAACAGAAAATCGACATCAGCGTGTTCAAAGTTGTAGGTCGATTGCTCGACTTCGTTTTGATGGAACACGTCGCCGTAGGTGGTTTTCCCTAACGGGCCGTCGCTCCAGACCAAATCGTAAACGCTATCAACGCCCTGAATGTACATCGCCAGACGTTCCAGACCGTAGGTGATCTCGCCCGTCACCGGTTTACATTCCAAACCGCCAACCTGCTGGAAGTAGGTAAACTGCGTGACTTCCATACCGTTCAGCCAGACTTCCCAGCCCAGGCCCCATGCGCCCAGCGTCGGGTTTTCCCAGTTGTCTTCCACGAAGCGGATATCGTGAATGGTCGGATCCATGCCCAGCTCTTTCAGAGAACCAAGATACAGCTCCTGAATATTGTCCGGTGATGGCTTAATGACGACCTGAAACTGGTAATAGTGCTGTAAGCGGTTCGGGTTTTCACCGTAGCGCCCATCGGTCGGGCGACGAGAAGGCTGCACATAGGCGGCAGCCATCGGCTCCGGTCCCAGTGCCCGCAGGCAGGTCATAGGATGTGAAGTGCCTGCGCCGACTTCCATGTCCAATGGTTGAACAATGGTGCAGCCCTGGCGAGCCCAATAATCCTGTAACGTCAGGATCAGGCCCTGGAAGGTCTTGGTATCAAACTTTTGCATGTTGGATTCGCGCGCGATACAAGTGGATTTATAAGGAATGCGCCAGTATACCCTCTGACCGCAAGATATACAGCCAGAATGCGGCAACAAGTGCAAATCCCCCGTCATCATCTTTCAAATTTCAGGATCAGCCTGAAAAAACGGTCTGCAACATCTTCAGGCTCAGCAACAACAGCAGCGCGGCAAAGGCCTTTTTCAGCGTCGCCACGGGCAGACGGTGCGCCAGACGAGCACCAACGGGCGCGGTGAAGAAGCTGACGGCAGAAATCAAGAGAACCGCAGGCAGAGACACATAGCCGACGCTGTAGTCAGGTAATCCCGTCGCCGACCAGCCGTTAATCATGTAGCCCAGCGCACCGGAAAGGGCAATCGGTAACCCAACTGCTGCGGAGGTGCCAATCGCCTGCTGAATACGGACGTTACACCACGTCAGGAACGGCACCGTGAGCGACCCACCGCCGATAGCCACCAGCGCCGAAATACTGCCAATCACCAATCCCGCCAGCGAAACGCCTGCCGTACCGGGCAACTGGCGCTGCGGTTTTGGTTTGATATTCAGCACCATTTGCAGCGAAACGTAGGCCATAAAGCAGGAAAAAAAGATCGCCAGCGCCCGCGTCGGTAACAGCGTCGCCAGCCAGGTAGCCGCGAATGTCCCGATCAGGATGGCAGGTGTAATCCGCAACACCACAGGCCAAAGCACCGCCTGATGCTGATGATGCGTACGCAGGCTGGAAATTGCCGTGACGACGATGGCCGCCATTGACGTGCCTAACGCCAGATGCACCAAATGCGTATTCTCCACGCCCTGTGCAGCAAACAGCGCCGTCAGTACTGGCACCATAATGCCGCCGCCACCAATGCCCAATAACCCCGCCATGAAACCAACTACCGCGCCTAATGCCAGATAGGCTGCTACCCACTCTACTGCCATTCCCTGTACTCCTGTCTCTGTCTATACCCGTCATACTTCAAGTTGCCTGTGCGTTGGTTGCCCTTACGCGCTCAGACGCTGCGGATGCGTGTAGATAGTCGCATGTCCCGGCCGACAAAAACCGACCAGTGTCAGGTTGCAGCGCTGTGCGACCTCTACGGCCAGTGAGGTGGCCGCTGAGGCAGCAAACAGGATTTCCACGCCGCACATGGCGGATTTTTGGACCATCTCATAGCTGGCCCGGCTGGAAACCAGCGCTGCGCCTTGCTGCCACCCTTGTTTCGCTCGGGTACCTAGCAGCTTATCCAGTGCGACATGGCGGCCGACGTCTTCACTCCCCCCAGACAGCGTGCCGTCTGGCGCGACCCAGCTTGCGGCGTGAGTGCAACCCGTCACTTGACCGATCTTCTGCACATCGCGCAGCCGCAGCAGCGCGTTTTCAAGTTTGCTAAGGGAAAATGTCTGCGTGAAGGGCAGCGGTGCGATCGATTTGCCGATCTCTGCGAGCTGTTCTACGCCACATACGCCGCAGCCTGTACGGCCATCCATCGCCCGGCGGCGTTCTTTTAGCCCAGCGAAGCGTCGGCTCGAAAGCTCAATCTGTACTTCGATGCCGTTACAGGCGGTCTGTACATCAATGCCGTAGATATCTGCCGATGATTGAATAATACCTTCAGATAAGGAAAACCCGAGTGCGAACTGCTCCAGTTCCTTCGGTGAGGCCATCATGACGACATGCGATATGCCGTTATAAACCAATGCAACGGGCACTTCTTCCGCCAGCCAGTCAGACTGCGGCTGATGCAGCGAATCGGGATGATAGACTGAATGTTGCGTTGCGCCTTCAAGGGCGGCATCCGCTGGTAAATGAACCCCTTCCACCTGAAATACCTGCATGTTAGTCACCCTGGAAATTAAAAGTATTATACCCGTCATACTTCAAGTTGCATGTGCGTTGGCTGCGTTTAGTCACCCGAATCACTTACTTGAGTAAGCTCATCGGGATTCCTTCTCTTGCCGCCTTCCTGAAACTCGAATTATTTAGGGTATATTTCACCGCACCTGAAGGGATGCGACTTTTTCTCGCAAGAAACTGTGCGTCAACTCGAAGAGTTGCCTTCTTCTCTGGCCGAATGCTGTCGCTAATCCCATACCCCGTATAGGCTTAATGTAACGGCTTACTGTTTACCTCTTTTTTCACTGCGGCCTGGCCGCTCACTCGGAAATGAAAAGGAGACTGAAATGGCGCACGATCATCTCGAAGGCCGATCCGCATCTGGCGAATATGGCTCTCTCAATCTGAAAAAACGCTATGACAATTTTATCGGCGGAGCTTGGGTACCACCTGACGCTGGTCAGTATTTTGTCAATTTGACGCCAGTAACGGGCCAGCCGTTGTGTGAAGTGGCCAGTTCGTCAACGCGAGATATTGACCACGCGCTGGATGCCGCTCACAAGGCAAAAGCGGAGTGGGGTGGCCTGTCGGTGCAACAACGCGCGTTGGTGCTTAACCGAATCGCCGACCGGATGGAGCAAAATCTTGAGCTGCTGGCACAGGTGGAAACCTGGGATAACGGTAAACCGATACGCGAAACTAGCGGGGCAGACGTACCGCTGGCGATTGACCACTTTCGCTATTTTGCTGCCTGCATCCGCGCGCAAGAAGGGGGGATTAGCGAAATTGATGGTGATACCGTGGCCTATCATTTTCATGAGCCTCTCGGCGTTGTCGGACAAATTATTCCCTGGAATTTCCCGCTGCTCATGGCCTGTTGGAAGATGGCACCCGCGCTGGCTGCCGGTAACTGTATCGTGCTGAAACCCGCCAAACTGACGCCGATGTCGGTGTTGATTTTGATGGAACTGATTCAGGATCTGCTGCCGCCCGGTGTCATCAATGTTGTTAATGGGTCGGGCAGCGAAATTGGTGAATATCTGGCGACATCGAAACGCGTTGCGAAAGTGGCATTCACCGGATCGACCGAGGTGGGTCAGCAGATCATGAGCTATGCGGCGCAGAACGTGACGCCGGTAACGCTGGAACTGGGCGGCAAATCGCCGAACATCTTTTTTGCCGATGTGATGGACAAGGAAGACAGCTTCTTTGACAAGGTGCTCGAAGGTTTCACGCTGTTTGCCTTCAATCAGGGAGAGGTCTGCACCTGTCCGAGCCGTGCGCTGGTGCAGGAATCTATCTATGATCGCTTTATGGAACGGGCAATCAAGCGCGTTGAGGCGATCCGCATCGGTAACCCACTGGATAGCAAAACCATGATGGGCGCGCAGGTGTCCGCAGGTCAGCTTGACACCATCCTTAACTACATTGATATCGGTAAGAAAGAGGGCGCACGCGTGCTCACGGGCGGCCAACGCAAGGTGATGCCGGGCGGGCTGGCTGAAGGATACTATCTGGAGCCGACGATCTTGTTCGGTAAAAATAGTATGCGCGTCTTTCAGGAGGAAATTTTCGGACCGGTGCTGGCGGTCACGACCTTCAAAACGATGGATGACGCACTGGAGATCGCTAACGATACGGAATACGGCTTGGGCGCTGGCGTGTGGAGCCGTAACGGCAATATCGCCTACCGGATGGGGCGCGGTATTCAGGCTGGACGCGTCTGGACCAACTGTTATCACGCCTATCCGGCGCATGCGGCATTTGGGGGTTACAAGCAGTCCGGTATCGGGCGTGAAAACCATAAAATGATGCTGGAACACTACCAGCAAACCAAGTGCCTCTTGGTGAGTTACTCTGATAAGCCGATGGGGCTGTTCTAACAACACACTCCGTAAAATCCTGCGCGCTTGCCACTAGGGTAAGCGCGTATAACGTAAATTCATGCGGGTTTCCCGTATGAATCCGCCCTTATCACTCAGATTTTCCCGATTGTTGAGCGCTAGTTGTGGATAATGGCTGGTTGTTAATAATCGATTGTGCTGGCATTTAACAACGGCTACGCTGTTTTGAATAGCGCTTTTCTTTCAAGAGGTTGTGCATGACGGATAAGATCGGCTGGATTGATAATCTGCGGGCACTGGCCTGTATGATGGTCGTTCTGATTCATAGCACAACGTATTATATTACCGCGGGCGGCACGCCGGGCGATGGACATTGGGATGTGGCGAATATCCTGAACTCTGCTTCGCGCGTCTGCGTTCCGCTGTTTTTCATGATCTCGGGCTATTTATTCTTTGGTGAACGTTGCGCGGGGAAGAAGCATTTTCTGCGCATCGGTTTGTGTCTGCTGTTCTATAGTACGGTCGCGTTGATTTATATTGCGACGCTCACGTCGATCAATGGCCTGAATTCATTGCACCATGCGCTGCAAAAACCGATCTTTTATCACTTATGGTTTTTCTACGCGGTTATCGTGATTTACCTGCTCTCTCCCCTTATTACCATCAAGCCAGTATCGGGTAAATATGTAGCCGTCTTGATTATTTTGCTGGCCGTTGTCGCTAACCCCAATACGGGGAGGGTGGAGTTTGAAGGATTTAAAGTATTGCCTGTGAATCTCTATATTTACGGCGATACATTTTACTACGTGCTGTATGCCGCGCTGGGACGCGCGCTGGGTATGTTGGACGTGCCAAAGACCGTTGTGTTAGCGGCTATTCCCTTCTTCATTGCGTGTGTCGCGCTGGTGGCGATGGGAACGAAGCACCACACATTATTGAACGATACATTCACCCAGACGTTTTACATCTACTGTGGCCCGCTGGTATTTTTGGCTGCGGTCAGCCTTCTAGTGGTGTTTAAGCACTACTTTAGCCAGCGGATGTTACCGGGCTTTGCTACCATTTCGCGCCATTCGCTGGCGATTTACGGCTTCCACGCGTTGATCATTCACTATCTGCGTACACATGATGTGATACTGCCAGCTCATCCGGTTCTCGATATCTTCTCTGTTTTCGCCATCGCGCTGGCAGGCAGCCTGCTGCTTTCGATGGCGCTACAGAAAGTCGATGTGCGTCGCTGGGTTAGCTGACTACGGATTAATTTTTACATCAACGGCTTAAGCTGTTGGTAGAGAGCCTTAAATGTACGCCTCCGCTCGGCATAGTCGGCGTGACGCTGGGGATCCGGTTGATGAATCTGTTCCAACTGTAGCGGCGGCAAGAGTTCTGCCAGTGGCGTATGCGGATGCATGGCAATTTGCGCCAGACGCGCGGCGCCCAGCGCAGGGCCGACATCCCCTCCCGTGCGGTACGCCAGCGTTTGACCACTGATATCCGCCAGCATTTGCCGCCAGTAGGCGCTGCGTGCGCCGCCGCCAATCAGCGTAATACTCTCGGGCTTGAGCCCCGTCATATGCAGTGCATCCATGCCGTCGGCAAGCGCGAACCCTACACCTTCCAATACCGCTTTTGCCAGTTCTGGGCGTCCGTGCTGGTGGGTGAGCCCCCAGAATGCGCCTTTGGCATCGGGATTGTTGTGCGGCGTACGTTCGCCGGAAAGATAAGGCAAGAACCACACTGGCGTTATCGTGTCATCGACGGGTGTCGAAGCGATTTCCTGCAGCAGCGCGGGAACGCTCTCCGCGTGCGTCAGACGGGCGACCCAGTCGAGGCAGGATGCGGCGCTTAACATCACGGACATCAGGTGCCAGGTATTCGGCAGCGCGTGGCAGAAACTGTGGACGGCATGCTGCGGATTGCTGAGAAAGCCATCGCTGACGGCGAAGTAAACGCCGGATGTGCCGAGAGACAGCATCGCCTGACCCGTTTGATACAGCCCGACGCCAATCGCGCCTGCTGCGTTATCCCCACCGCCAGCCACGACGGGAACGGGATCCATACCCCAGCGGCTGGCGATGTCAGCTCGCAGATAGCTGGTAATCTGGCTGCCTTCATACAGCGTGGGCATATGCTTGCGGCTCAGCGCGCAGGCTTCCAGCAGGGTATCGCTCCAGTCTCTTTTGGCAACGTCTAGCCAAAGCGTTCCAGCCGCATCGGACATATCGCTGGCAAATTCCCCTGTCAGACGCCAGCGGAGATAGTCTTTCGGTAGCAGAACTTTATCGATTTGGCGGAAGATCTCGCTTTCGTTTTCTTGCACCCATTTCAGTTTGGGCGCGGTAAAGCCCAGCATCATCAGGTTGCCGGTAATCTGACGCGATGTTGGTACCTGTTGTTCCAGCGTTAGGCATTGGGCTGCGCTGCGCCCGTCATTCCAGAGGATCGCGGGTCGCAGCACATTTTGGCGTACATCCAGCAAGGTCGCCCCGTGCATTTGCCCGGTCAGCCCCAGCGCTTTCACGGCACGAAGGCTATGTGCTGCCGCCAACCCGTGTAATGCCTGGTCGGTTGCCTGCCACCACTCTTCAGGTGCTTGCTCCGACCAGAGCGGATGCGGACGGGAAATGCTCAGCGCGGCGCTATGGCTAGCAATCACCTTGCCTGCTTCATCCAGCAGGATAGCTTTCACACCGGACGTACCCAGATCAATACCGATATACATAGTGGCTCCTGATAAGCCTCTGCTCTGTCGCAGGAGGTGAGCGTACCGTTTTAGCCAAATAGGTGGCGGTTGACCAGATTTTCCAGCAATTCCTGCTGGCCACTCTGGTGTTGTGGTGCCAGTTGATGGCTTTCCGCATACCGAGCAAGCGATTCCAGCGAGGCCTTACCTTGCAGGATTTGCTGACCTAGTTCCCCGTTCCAGCCCGCATAGCGTTTAGCGACTAGCTGATTGAGCTTATCATCTTCAATCATTCTGGCGGCAGCCTTGAGCGCGAGTGCCATCGTATCCATCGCGCCGATATGCGCATGGAAAAGGTCATAGCGATCGGTACTCTGGCGGCGAACTTTGGCATCAAAGTTCAGGCCACCCGTTGTGAAGCCACCCGCTTTGAGAATTTCGTACATGATTAGCGCGTTCTCTTCCACGCTGTTAGGGAACTGATCGGTGTCCCAGCCGAGCTGCGGATCGCCGCGGTTCGCATCGACAGATCCGAAAATGCCCAGCGCGACAGCGGTGGCGATTTCATGATGGAAGGAATGGCCTGCCAGCGTAGCGTGGTTGGCTTCCACGTTGACTTTAATCTCTTTTTCCAGCCCAAACTGCTTCAGGAAGCCATAAACGGTGGCGACATCATAGTCGTACTGATGTTTGGTCGGTTCCTGCGGCTTCGGTTCGATGAGCAGTGTGCCCTGAAAGCCGATTTTGTGTTTATGCTCGACGACCATCTGCATGAAGCGGCCGATTTGTTCACGTTCCTGACGCAGGTCGGTATTGAGCAGGGTTTCATATCCCTCACGCCCGCCCCACAGCACATAGTTTTCGCCACCCAGTTTTTGGGTCGCGTTCATGGCGGTGAACACCTGCGTGGCGGCCCACGCAAAGACGTCTGGGTCAGGATTGGTGGCTGCGCCTGCGCCGTAGCGGGGATGGGTGAAGCAGTTCGCGGTGCCCCACAGCAGCTTTACACCGCTATCCTGTTGTTTTTCAGCCAGCACATCGGTAATGACCGCAAAGTTATGCAGATACTCTTTCAGTGAATTCCCTTCTGGCGCGACATCGACATCATGAAAGCAGTAGTAAGGCACGCTGAGCTTTTGAAAGAATTCGAATGCGATATCCGCCTTGCGCTTTGCCAACTCCAGCGCGTCGCCTGACTGCTGCCACGGGCGGGCAAAGGAGCCGACGCCGAACATATCCGCGCCGTTCCAGCAGAACGTGTGCCAATACGCGACGGCAAAACGCAAATGATCTGCCATACGTTTACCGAGTATTTCCTGATCGGGGTTGTAGTGACGAAAGGCGAAGGAATTGTTGCTTTGGCTACCTTCATAACGGACTTTTTCGATCTGTTCAAAATAGGCTTGCATCGTTAACTCCTTAGAAACCACCCAGACGGAAGAGACGGGAATGTGATTAATTTTCGGAGTGGATGAGTATTTCCTCAATTACGTTATTTCACACTGAAATTCAGAAAATTATTAAATGTGCGCTGTGTCGCAAAAAATAACGGTGTTTTACTCTGAATACGTTTCGCAATAGGTAATAAAATGAAAATGTGACTCGACAATAAAATATGACCCGTATCAAAAAACGGAAATTAAACCAAAAAACATAATTGGAGGATAAAAATCTGTAATTGATGGGGGGATGTTTAGCGACAATACTCATCTGGCTATTGGAGTCTTACCCGTCATACTTCAAGTTACATGTGCGTTGGCAGCGTTCAGTCACCCGAATCACTTACTTGTGTAAGCTCATCGGGATTCCCTCTCTTGCTGCCTTCCTGTAACTCGAATTATTTAGGGTATCGCCCTGCATCTTAAATAAAAAAAGGTACGCTATGATGAAAGTTAACTATTTTTTACTCTCAGCTTGTGCCGTATTCATTCTTGCTTGTCAGCCCGGATTCGCGAAGGACGTTAAAATAGGTATGGCGATTGATGACTTGCGTCTCGAACGCTGGCAGAAAGATCGCGATCTTTTTGTTGAGCAAGCCAAAAAGCAGGGTGCTGATGTTTTTGTTCAATCAGCAAACGGCAATGAAGCGACGCAAATTTCTCAAATAGAAAACATGATCAATCGCGGTGTCGATGTATTAGTGATTATTCCTTATAACGGTCAGGTACTTGGTAATGTTATTGCGGAAGCAAAACGTGAGGGAATAAAAGTGCTTGCTTACGATCGCATGATTAATAATGCAGACGTGGATTTTTATATTTCATTTGATAATGAGAAGGTTGGAGAACTACAGGCGAAATATCTCGTCGATAAGGTGCCTGGCGGGAACTATTTCTTAATGGGAGGCTCTCCGGTCGATAATAATGCGAAGCTGTTTCGTCAGGGTCAAATGAAAGTGCTCACGCCGTTGATCGAGAGTGGGAAAATAAACGTGGTCGGCGATCAGTGGGTTGATGCCTGGCTACCAGAAAATGCGCTGAAAATTATGGAAAATGCGCTAACGGCGAACAGCAATAAGATTGATGCGGTTGTGGCATCGAACGATGCTACGGCAGGCGGGGCGATTCAGGCGCTTGCCGCACAGGGATTGGCAGGGAAAGTTGCAATTTCCGGTCAGGATGCCGATCTGGCAGCAATCAAACGCATTGTGGCAGGTACGCAAACCATGACGGTCTACAAACCGATCAGCACGCTGGCGAAAGACGCCGCAGATATCGCCGTGGCGCTCGGCTCCGATAAAAATCCGGAATCTAACGCTAAATTAAACAATGGGTTGAAAGATATTCCTTCCTTCTTACTGACTCCAATTCCCGTCGATAAATCCAATATCGATTCCACCGTTATTGCCGATGGTTTCCACAAAAAAGCGGATGTGTATTAACGCACTCCACCGCCAATAGATTTCAGGATGTAGGAAATTTACCGAGCCACGATATGCCGTTGTGGCTCGCCACTGTCGCAGGCGAGGCCTGAGACACCTGAATCACGGAGGCCAATGATGCCGCATCTGTTGGAAATGAAAAACATCACCAAGGCGTTTGGCACGGTGAAAGCCGTAGATAACGTTAGCCTGATGCTGGACGCGGGTCAGGTCTTGTCGCTGTGTGGCGAGAATGGCTCAGGGAAATCCACCTTAATGAAGGTGCTGTGTGGCATTTACCCATATGGCAGCTATGACGGGCAGATCGTGTTTTCCGGTGATGAGCTACGCGCCAACCATATTCGCGATACGGAACAAAAGGGCATTGCGATCATTCATCAGGAACTGGCGCTAGTGAAAGAGATGACGGTGCTGGAGAATCTCTTTTTGGGCAACGAGTGGACGCGTTTTGGCGTGATGGATTACGACAATATGTACCTTCGCTGCCAGCGTATGCTGGAGCAGGTCAAGCTGGCTGTCGACCCGAATACCAAAGTGGGTGAACTGGGATTAGGTCAGCAGCAACTGGTGGAAATCGCCAAAGCGCTGAACAAGCAGGTGCGCCTGCTGGTGCTGGATGAGCCAACGGCCTCATTGACCGAGCGGGAAACCGCTATTCTGCTTGAGATCATTCAGGATCTGCGCGATCACGGTATCGCCTGCATCTATATCTCGCACAAGCTTAACGAAGTTAAAGCCATTTCCGATGTGATTTGTGTGATTCGCGACGGGAAGCCGATTGGTATGCGTCCGGCGGCCGAGCTGAGTGAGGACCAGATCATTGCCATGATGGTGGGGCGTGAACTGACGGAGCTTTATCCCAATGAACCGCATGTCATTGGTGAAGAAGTGCTGCGCGTAGAACACCTGACCGCCTGGCACCCTGTGAATCGCCATATTCGTCGGGTGGATGATGTTTCGTTTGCTCTACACCGAGGCGAAATTCTCGGCATTGCCGGGCTGGTGGGGTCGGGGCGTACAGAGACGGTACAGTGCCTGTTTGGTGCCTACCACGGTCATTGGCAGGGCGACATCTTTATTGATGGTAAGCCAGTGACCATCAGCAACTGCCGACAGGCTATGGCACAGGGCATTGCGATGGTGCCGGAGGATCGTAAGAAGGACGGCATCGTCCCGGTGATGAGCGTGGCGCAGAACATGACGCTGGCGGCACTCGACCAATTCACGGGGGCGTTTTCCATGCTGGATGATGCTCGTGAGCAGGACATCATTCGGCAGTCTCTGGCGAACCTGAAGGTGAAAACTTCCAGCCCGGAACTGGCGATTGCCCGGTTAAGCGGCGGCAACCAGCAAAAAGCGGTGCTGGCGAAATGCCTATTGTTGAACCCCCGTATTCTGATTCTCGATGAGCCCACACGCGGCATTGATATCGGTGCCAAATACGAAATCTATAAGCTCATTAATGCGCTGGTAAAACAGCATATTGCCGTCATTGTCATTTCTTCTGAATTGCCTGAAGTGCTGGGGTTGAGCGATCGGGTATTGGTGATGCATCAGGGGCGGATCAAAGCGGATTTGATCAATCGTGATTTAACCCAGGAACAGGTTATGGAAGCTGCATTGAGGAGTGAACATCGTGCTGAAAACATCGCAGTCTGAACAACATATCGCTGGCTCTGCCTCGATGCTGCAACGATTGAAAAACATCAATCTTCAGGTCTACGTGATGATTGCCGCCATCATCGCCATCATGCTTTTTTTCACTTACATGACCGACGGGGCCTATCTCAGCGCGCGTAATCTTTCCAACCTGCTGAGGCAAACGGCGATCACCGGCATTCTGGCGGTTGGCATGGTGTTTGTCATTATCTCTGCCGAGATCGATCTGTCGGTCGGTTCGATGATGGGGCTATTGGGCGGTGCGGCGGCGATTTTTGATGTCTGGTTTGGCTGGCCCTTGCCGTTGACCATCGTCGTGACGCTCACGTTGGGATTATTGCTGGGTGCGTGGAATGGCTGGTGGGTCGCCTACCGGAAAGTCCCTTCTTTTATCGTGACGCTGGCGGGGATGCTGGCTTTTCGCGGCATTCTGATAGGCATCACTAACGGGACCACGGTTTCCCCGACCAGCGAGGCGATGTTGCAGATTGGGCAAAGCTATCTGCCTTCCGGCATGGGTTTTATGTTCGGTGCCATCGGACTAATGGTGTTTATTGCCTGGCAGTGGCGTCGGCGCAGCAGCCGAGCCCGATTAGGGTTACCTGTAAACCCACCCGCAGGCGATATTGGCCGTCAGACATTTACGGCACTGGTGGTGCTGGGCGCGATCTATCTGCTGAATGACTATCGCGGTGTGCCAACGCCAGTGCTGGTGCTGACACTGTTGATGCTGGGCGGTATTTTTCTGGCGACGCGAACCGCGTTTGGCCGCCGTATCTATGCCGTGGGCGGGAATATCGATGCTGCTCGCCTATCGGGTGTGAATGTCGAACGCACCAAAATGGCGGTGTTCGCGATTAACGGCTTGATGGTGGCGGTCGCTGGGCTGATTCTCAGTTCACGACTGGGGGCGGGTTCGCCATCCGCTGGGAATATTGCTGAGCTGGATGCGATTGCCGCCTGTGTGATTGGCGGCACCAGTCTGGCGGGCGGCATTGGTAGCGTCGCGGGGGCGGTGATGGGGGCATTTATCATGGCGTCGCTGGATAACGGGATGAGCATGCTGGATGTGCCGACGTTCTGGCAATACGTCGTAAAAGGCGGAATCCTGTTGTTGGCGGTGTGGATGGATACCGCAACAAAGCGGCGCGTATGACGTGATGCAGAGTCTGCGAAGGAAATACGCGGCGGCTCGCAATAATCAGCAAATTATTTTGGCCTCTTGGGGGGCTGTGTTATTCAAGGAAGAAGACTTTATTCAATCAAGGAACTTGCGATTAATGAGCGCCAACTGCCATGTTTGAAAAACGCTATCGCATCACGCTGCTGTTCAACGCCAATAAAGTGTATGACCGTCAGGTGGTTGAAGGCGTTGGCGAGTATTTACAGGCTTCCCAGTGCGACTGGGACATCTTCATCGAAGAGGATTTCCGTTGCCGCATTGATAACATCAAAGAGTGGCTGGGTGACGGCGTGATTGCCGATTTTGACGATGGCGAAATCAAGCGGCTACTACAGGATGTGAACGTGCCGCTGGTGGGGGTGGGCGGTTCCTACCATCAACCGGAGGATTACCCATCGGTGCATTATATCGCGACAGATAATTATGCATTGGTGGAAAGCGCGTTTATGCACCTCAAAGAGAAAGGGCTCAACCGCTTTGCGTTTTATGGCCTGCCGGCATCGGGCGGGAAAGGCTGGGCGCAGGAACGGGAGCACGCTTTCCGGCAGTTGGTTGCGGCAGAAAAGTATCAGGGCGTGGTGTATCAGGGAATGGAAACCTCGCCGGATAACTGGCGATACGCGCAAAATCGGCTGGCTGACTGGGTGCAGGGGTTACCGCCGCAGACAGGGATTATCGCGGTGACGGATTCCCGTGCGCGCCATCTGCTGCAAGTCTGCGAACACCTGAATATTGCCGTACCGGAAAAGCTGTGCGTCATTGGGATCGATAACGAAGATCTAATTCGCTACCTTTCACGTGTTGCGCTCTCGTCGGTAGCGCAGGGCACGCGCCAAATGGGGTATCGCGCAGCGAAACTGCTGCACCAGCTGTTGTTGAATCAGTCTGATGTACCGCTACAGCGTATTTTGGTGCCGCCAGTTCGGGTGGTTGAACGTCGCTCAACGGATTATCGCTCTGTGCACGATCCTGCCGTCATTCAGGCTATGCACTTTATCCGCTATCACGCCTGCAAAGGGATTAAGGTCGAGCAAGTGCTGGATGCAGTGGGGATTTCCCGCTCTAATCTGGAAAAACGCTTCAAAGAAGAAGTTGGCCAGACCATTCACGGCATGATTCATGAGGAGAAGCTGGATCGAGCGCGTAACTTGCTGATATCGACCTCGCTCTCGATTGGTGAGATCTCGTTGATGTGCGGCTACCCTTCGCTGCCCTATTTTTATGCTGTCTTTAAGAAAGGGTATGACATCACGCCGAAAGAGTATCGCGAGCGTTATGGAGAAGGTTATTGAGACTATTCATAAAAGTCATGTTATTCACTTAAGCGTGGATTTAGGGGGAAACGTGGTGATGAGGTTCCCGCAGGGATACCTCGCACTGTGGTAGCCCTCGGTATCTCGATTCTTAAACGATCGGCATTAGTTCATAAAAGAAGGTCACGCAGGAAGGCGCGACGGTGCGCGCCTTATCATTAGGTTGGTGAACGGTTACGCTGGCACGCGCCAGTAATCGTAATCGATGTGCTCAACCTGGAAGTTGGCGTTTTCTTTGTCACCAGTCAGACGGCTGGCGATGGTAAAGGCAAAGTCGAATGTGACCCCCAGCCCCTTGCCGCTGATCAGATTGCCGTCTTCCACGACTTTCTCATCAACATAAATACCATCGGTCACGTCCTGCCATAAATTCCCAGAGCAAACGTAGCGGCGGCCTTTCAGCAGTTTGTTACCACCCAGCACGCGCGCGGCTGCGGAGCACAGTGGGCAAATCAGTTTTCCCGCGTCATCGTGGCGACGGATAAACTCGACGACCATCGGGTTTGCGGCCAGATTTACCGTTCCCTGTGGGCCGCCAGGTATGATTACAGCATCAAACAGCGTGTCCTGGTTTCTTTCCAGCAGAGCATCGGCAAACATGCGAATATTGTGATAACTGTGTAGCTCCAGTCTGTCATAGCATGACAGCATGGTGACTTCTATCTTCATACGGTGCAGTACATCGATCACCATAATCGCTTCTGCTTCTTCAAACCCAGGGGCCAGCAGAACGGCGACTTTCTTAGACATAGCATCTCCAGCAATATGCAAGGGAAGGTGTTAACCGCAAGAGAATAGCAAAGAAATATCGCAAAAATGAAACGATGTTTTATTAATGTCGGGTGGGTCGCGTAAACGATTTTTGCTGCTTAGCTTGAAGAGAAGATAGCGCTATACTTGCTAACTTGGTCGTGAATTGGCCACGAATTTTTTTGCATGAAAGTATGACTCTTCTCTTCCTGTCCTGCCAAAAAGATGTTTAAATTATCACTCACTTATTTTGCATAAATATGCATTTTTGAGTGTGTCGATGTTGGTCATCGACCGGCCCGTTTAATGCAGGATGTGCACAGGGCCCGAGCGCTCATGAATGTATGGCGTAACATAATGGTGTGGGCGATTCAGCTTATATCCAGAGATCTTTCGAGCAGGGATTATATATATGACAACGATTCTCAAGCATCTTCCGGTTGGTCAGCGTATTGGTATTGCGTTCTCGGGTGGTCTGGATACCAGCGCTGCACTGCTTTGGATGCGTCAAAAAGGCGCAGTTCCTTATGCATATACCGCGAACCTGGGGCAGCCAGACGAGGATGACTACGAGGAAATCCCACGTCGGGCTATGGAATACGGCGCAGAAAATGCTCGCCTGATCGATTGCCGTAAGCAACTGGTTGCTGAAGGTATTGCTGCGATTCAGTGTGGCGCATTCCACAACACGACGGCGGGCGTGACCTATTTCAACACCACGCCGCTGGGCCGTGCGGTTACCGGTACTATGCTGGTTGCTGCAATGAAAGAAGACGGCGTAAACATCTGGGGTGACGGCAGCACCTATAAAGGCAACGATATTGAGCGTTTCTATCGTTACGGCCTGCTGACCAATGCTGAACTGAAGATTTATAAGCCGTGGTTGGATACCGATTTCATTGATGAGCTGGGCGGCCGCCAGGAGATGTCCGAATTTATGTCACAGGCAGGGTTCGGCTATAAAATGTCAGCTGAGAAAGCCTATTCCACCGATTCCAACATTCTGGGTGCGACGCATGAGGCGAAGGATCTGGAATTCCTGAATTCCAGCGTCAAAATCGTTAACCCGATTATGGGCGTGAAGTTCTGGGACGAGAACGTCAACGTGCCTGCAGAAGAAGTGACCATTCGTTTTGAACGCGGCCACCCAGTGGCGCTGAACGGCAAGACCTTTGCCGATGATGTTGAACTGATGCTGGAAGCGAATCGCATCGGTGGTCGTCACGGCTTGGGCATGAGCGATCAGATCGAAAACCGTATCATTGAAGCGAAAAGCCGCGGCATCTATGAAGCGCCGGGAATGGCACTGCTGCACATTGCCTATGAGCGTCTGGTTACCGGTATCCACAACGAAGACACCATCGAGCAATACCACGCTAATGGCCGTCAACTGGGTCGTTTCCTGTATCAGGGACGCTGGTTCGATTCTCAGGCACTGATGCTGCGTGATTCTTCTCAGCGTTGGATCGCCAGCGCCATCACCGGCGAAGTGACGCTGGAACTGCGTCGTGGCAATGATTACTCCATCATGAACACCGTGTCTGATAATCTGACCTATAAACCAGAACGTCTGACCATGGAGAAAGGCGACTCGGTCTTCTCGCCAGATGACCGTATCGGCCAACTGACCATGCGCAATCTGGATATTACCGACACGCGTGAAAAACTGTTTAACTATGCTGCAACAGGCTTGCTCTCTTCCTCCGCCAGCACGGGTCTGCCGCAGGTGGGGCAACTGCAGGATAAAACAGAGAAATAACGCACAGATTGAGTAATATAAAAATCCGGAATCGTCTCGCGCTTCCGGATTTTTTATTTTTTATCATATAGTTACGTTTTATTTTTTCGTGTTGTCCTTTTGTGTATGAATTCTTGCTGACAATGCAGGTTGCATCTGTACAACCGCCGAGGAAAGCGACAGAATACCTATAAATAATCAGCCAAGATAATAATCTGAAAGCGAAGGATTGGTGGGATGGCGTATCGTTTTTTGAGATTATGTATTAACTTTTCAATGGAGGAAAAATGTTAGAGATATTTGATGTAAATCACACCTTGTTGTCAGAAAAGAAATCAGAAGAGCTATTTACCCTCAGAAAAGAGACGTTTAAAGATCGACTGAATTGGGCCGTGCAATGTACTGATGGAATGGAATTTGATCAGTATGATAATAATAACACGACTTATCTTTTTGGCATAAAAGATAACACCGTTATCTGTAGTTTGAGGTTTATCGAAACAAAATACCCTAATATGATTACTGGAACATTTTTCCCTTACTTTAAGGAGATTAATATTCCTGATGGAAATTATCTTGAATCGAGTCGGTTCTTTGTCGATAAATCACGAGCGAAAGATATTCTCGGTAATGAATATCCAATTAGTTCGATGTTGTTTCTTTCGATGATTAATTATTCAAGGGATAAAGGTTATGATGGAATATATACAATAGTGAGTCACCCTATGCTGACGATATTAAAACGATCTGGCTGGGGAATTCGCGTGGTCGAACAAGGTTTGTCAGAAAAGGAAGAAAGAGTATATTTAGTTTTCCTTCCCGTTGATGATGAGAATCAGGAAGCGTTGGCTCGTCGTATTAACCGCAGTGGGACATTCATGAGCAATGAATTGAAGCAGTGGCCTCTGCGAGTTCCGGGTGCTATTGCACTGGCTTGATAAGCTGTAACTCAACGCCGAGCCTGATGGCATGCTTGGCGTTAAGAACCCCAAGTTTTTTCACAACGTTGCCAATATGGAATTTTACCGTGCTGGTTTTGATACCGAGAATAATAGCCACTTCCAGATAGGTTTTACCCATACTGGCCCAGTAAAGAATTTCATTTTCTCGCTGAGAGAATATTTCTTTATTATCTGGTTGTTTTTTGTTTTCAACCATATCTCTGCAAAGTGAGATGATTTTCTCATATGCATCAATTAATAGCATCTGAAAGGTGTCTTTTTTTTCTTCAATAAATACATCAACATCATCTGGATACGAACTGTCTACAATAATAGATAGCATGGCCAGATTGTCGCCATGATCGTGAAGGACAAAGGTGTATCCGTTAATGATATTATATTTTTTAGAGAGGTCGAATATTTTGGCAAGCTGTAATCGCGTATTAATAACCAGGCTTTTATCCCAAGAGAAGGGCGATATTTTATTAAATGAAGCAAGGACCACAGGATCAATGTGCTGGTATTTGTTCTCCTTATAGAGGTCAACCCATTCATCGGGATAACTGGAAATGATGATCATCTGAGAAGGGTTTTTCTTATTGAGAACCATAAATGAGAATTTTATTCCATCATAATGATCCAAATTTTTATTGAAGTGTTTTTTGATTACCCTGCTTATTATTTCACTATCGGTGAATAATGGCGACATCTCATGACCTCAGTCTGAAGAATCAACATCCGTGTAACGGAAAAGTATATACCTACACCTGTACCTAAGTCTAATTGTTATGGGTGAGTGAAAAAAATACAATCTTACGACGATTTTAAGAGCATAAAACAAGAGAAACAAACACCGCTCAGGATAGGCGTGATGATTGGCTAACATCAGGGAATGCTAATTAAGCGATATTTATCAATAGCATAATAAAAATAATTTTTTCTCCTCGATGGCCTGTATCGTTTTACAGGCCCATCAGGCCTCAATGACATTCGTTGTCTTCATGAGTAACACTCGACTTTTCATATTGTGCTCGCTTTTACTGTCTCTCACGCCTCGTCGATATGATTTTATCCTCTTTTCGCAGCAAGATTCTCTGGAATATCATGGGTTTTCTGCCCGAAGCGCAACCGATAGGTTGAGGGCGTGAGCTGTAGCTGCTGGCGAAAATGATGGCGTAACGAGGCTGCGGTACCGAATCCCACCGTTTCGGCGATTTTCTCGATCGATAAGCGCGTGTTTTCCAGTAAATCGCGTGCGGTATTCAGCCGTTCGGCCAGTAACCAGCGCGCTGGCGTCGTACCCGTAGCGGCAGAAAAACGGCGAAGGAACGTGCGTGGACTCATACAGGAAATTGCTGCCAGTTTCGTAACGGAATACTCTTCCGCGAGGTTGGCTCGGACATGATCGATAAGCGGCCCGAGGCGTGAGCGTTCATAGTCTACCGGTACTGCTTTTTCAATATACTGCGCTTGCCCACCATCACGATGCGGTGCGACCACTAAGCGGCGAGCCACTTGATTGCCCGCATCGCGCCACTGTCTAAGCCCGCGACGGCAAACTGATACCAGTCTTTTCCCATTTCGGGGCGAGGAAGGCCGAAGATTTCAACTGCGATACCAAATTCGAAGGTACACAAGCCATCATAAGCGAGTACGACAACAAGCGGATTGACCATCGATTTCCTCACCTCAATAACCTGTCATGATATTGACGATATATGGCAATAATGCCATCTGCCAGCCTTTATGTATCCGTTTTATAGTCGAGTTTCATTCCAATCAGTGAGAAAAATCGATGAGTTATGTGACTGACTATCCCTTTGCTGCTTCTGATATCGCCTTATCCCATTTTTCACGGCGTCTGTCTGTGGAAACAGACTGTGCGGATGTGGCGGGCTCGCTCTCTGACACCCAGCAGGACTTCGTGTTATTGCATGTAGTGGGGTCGACGAAGCACTTTAGCGCGCGCCATATACCGGGAGCGATTCATCTTCCGCACCGTGAAATCACACCTGAGCGTATGGCCGAGTGGCCCGATGACACACGGTTTGTCGTCTATTGCGCGGGACCACACTGCAATGGCGCAGATCAGGCGGCATTAAAGCTGGCACAACTCGGTCGCCCGGTAAAAATTATGATAGGGGGAATCACGGGATGGGAAGATGAGGGCTTTGCCTTCGCCTGATCCTGCCTGACCATGGCAGAGGGAGCAATTCCTTCTGCCAACATCATCCAGCGGCAATAACTGATTTTATAAACAATGACATAAGTAGAATTTCTGGCTTAATTCAGCATCGCGAATGCACAGAGAATAGCGAAAAAGTGTCGGGATGGAATCGTGCGACCGCACAGCTTAAGATTTCAATTCGTGGTGATTTCGTTATTCTTAGCGTCAGAATGAATAAATACCGCGCACGATAGTCTTATCGTTTGCAGGTAAAACGATAATAAATCTGGAAAGGATGGATGTTCAAGACGCCAAGTCATGCATTTACTCAGGGATTGGTTCCACTCAAGATTATTTCTACCGGCAGCGCGCTTCCTGCGCAGCGGAGCACTGATCGACATGGCTAATATTTCGACGTTTGAAGTCGGGTACTGCCTGCATCCGGGTTGTATGGGGCTGCGTGGTGCGGGATTTCCCTTCCGTGCCGTTTATTTGTTCGGCGCTGGGCTGGCACCATACCTTCGGCATGCTGTGGGCGGTGCATGTGGTTCACCATTCGGGCGAGCATTTCAATCTCTGGGGTCGCATTGGGCAAAGGGGACGTTTTATCAGGCACCGGACGATGGTCTACTTATTAATCAGTTAGGTTTTCATTTGTATTCAAGGAGCGAGACTTCATGCGTTATTTATCTCTGGCCGTTTCATCCCTGCTGTTTTTCTTCACCTCGTCCGTCTGGGCGATGGATTGCAGCAAGGCCAGTACAGACACCGAGAAAATGATTTGTGCCAGCAGCCGTTTACAGCAGCTTGATACGGTATTAAACAAGGCCTATCAGGGTTATGTGAAAAAGGAAGACAAAGCGCAAGCGCGTCAGGAACAGCGCGCGTGGCTGGCCGAGCGTGACCGCTGTAAGGATGACGTTTGCCTAGGGAATGAGATGGTTTCCCGTATTCAGGCGCTGTCCGGTAGTGAAAATATCTCCCTGATTACTCAGGCATCAGGCCAGTGGGACTTCGTTCTCAGCGTGGCGAGGTGCACTCTCGACCCTTCTTACTCAACCTGCGAAGGCCCCGGCACGCTGGATATCTTTAAGAAAGGGCGTGGTGACCTGTTCCAACGTATCACGATGGAAAACCTGTTCATCGAGCTGAACAATAAGGGTGAAGTCACCGCGAATCTGGTCGAGGTCTACGGTGAGAACAACAGCGGGCTGGTGATTGATGACGCTAACTTCGATTACCACGCGGATATCATGCTGCGTAATGGCAATAGCGGTGCTTACGGCGGGCCGTCTTACAACGTCTACCTGTTTGATGTGGAAAAGCAGCAGTTTACTCAGAATGTGCCGCTGACCGAGTTAGCCAGCTCCAACCTCGGCCTGTTCGAGATTGATGAGAAAAGTAAGACTATCACGACGTTTACCAAAAGCGGCTGCTGCTGGCACCAATGGTCTACCTATCAGATAGCCAATAATAAGCCTGTCCTGATTGTCGAAACCACGGAAGCCTACTCCGAAGAGAAACAGGCGATGGTCGCCACCACCCGCGAGCTGGTGGGCGGCAAGTGGCAGGTGAAGGAAGAGATAGTAAAAGTCGACGAACAGTAAAATTTCCCTGCTTTACAGACAGACGCCGTAGTGGAATGCGGCGTCTGTCACCGCCCCGTTCATTCCCACTCTGCCGTTATTCCCCTGCATTCTCTGATACTTTGCAAAAGTGTTACGTCAGGCGTTCTCAGCATGACTTTTTTGCCACTTGCCAGACTGAGATGGCAGCCATGAAAAGGTAAATGCAGTGCAGATCGCGCAGCATGGCAAAACTTCACAAAAAAGACGTGTTTTATTAACAACTCGTTTATGTGTTGTATTCTCTAACCCTACTTTGGAGATGCCTGACATGAGCACCACCCAAAAACGTATGTACATCAACGGTGAGTTTGTTGAAAACAGCAGCGGGAAGTGGATTGATGTGGTGAACCCGGCCACAGAGCAGGTTATTTCACAGATCCCGGAAGGCTCCGCTGACGATGCGAAGAGAGCGATAGACGCGGCAGAAGCCGCACAGCCGGGCTGGGAAGCGCTGCCTGCGGTTGAACGCGGCGTCTGGCTGCACAAAATTGCCGACGGTATCCGCGAGCGCGAAGCCGAACTGACCGATACCATCATTGCGGAAGGCGGCAAGACGCACGGTCTGGCGCAGACGGAAGTGCTGTTCACCGCTGACTACCTCGACTACATGGCGGAGTGGGCGCGCCGTTATGAAGGCGAAATTATTCAGAGCGACCGCCCGAATGAGAACATCTTCGTCTTCCGCAAAGCGATTGGCGTCACGACCGGTATTCTGCCGTGGAACTTCCCTTTCTTCCTGATCGCGCGCAAGGCCGCTCCGGCGCTGATCACCGGCAATACCATCGTCATCAAACCGAGCGAGATCACACCGAATAATGCGGTGATTTTCGCCGAAATCATTCACAAAATTGGCCTGCCGAAAGGCGTCATCAATTTCGTTACCGGCTATGGCCCAACGGTCGGGCAAGAGCTGGCTGCTAACCCGAAAGTCGGCATGGTCAGCCTGACTGGCAGCGTGGCGGCGGGCATTGCCACCATGACGGCGGCGGCGCAGAACGTCACGAAGGTATCGCTGGAACTGGGCGGCAAAGCGCCCGCCATCGTGATGGATGATGCCGATCTCGATCTGGCAGTGAAAGCGATTGTCAGCTCCCGCGTGATCAACAGCGGGCAGGTGTGTAACTGCGCCGAGCGCGTTTACGTGCAGAAAGGCATTTACGACGAGTTTATCTCCCGAATTAAAACTGCGATGGAGCAGGTGACCTTCGGCAACACGGCGGAGAAAAAAGCGCTGGATATGGGGCCGTTGATCAGCGCGGCGGCGCGACAGCGTGTAGAAGACAAAGTGGCGAAAGCGGTATCACAGGGTGCGAAAGTGTTGCTCGGCGGCCAGCGCGCAAGCGGTACAGGCTATTTCTACCCGCCTACGCTGCTGGTGGATGTGAAACAAGACATGCCGATCATGCACGAAGAAGTGTTTGGTCCGGTGCTGCCCGTCGCGACTTTCGACACATTGGAAGAGGCGATTACGATGGCGAACGACAGCGAATATGGCCTGACGTCGTCGATCTATACGCAAAACATCAACACCGCGATGAAGGCGCTTAAAGGGCTGAAGTTCGGTGAAACCTACATCAACCGTGAAAACTTCGAGGCGATGCAGGGCTTCCATGCGGGCTGGCGTAAATCCGGTGTGGGTGGGGCGGACGGTAAGCATGGCTTGCAGGAATATCTGCAAACGCATGTCGCGTACCTTCAATTTCACTAAAAGCAGTTTCACTAAAGGCAATCTCAATAAAGTCATGCCGATCGCTTAAGTATCGAGATACACGGGGCGACCACAGGGGTGAGGCCTCCCTGCGGGAACCTCCCCCTGTGTTTCCCCTAAAAGCGGACTGAAGTGAACAGTATGAATTCCACTAAAAGCAGTTCCAGTAACAGTCATGCCACTTACCGTAACAGTGGCACAAACAAGAAGAAGGATGGGAAAGGACGATGATCATCTCTGCTTCAACGGACTACCGGGCGGCGGCGCAGCGTAAGCTGCCGCCGTTTCTTTTCCACTATGTCGATGGTGGTGCGTATGGTGAGCACACGCTCAGGCGTAATACCGCCGATCTGGCGGATATCGCGCTGCGTCAGCGCATCCTGAAAAATGTCTCCGACCTGAGCCTAGAAACGCAGCTGTTCGGCGAAAAACTGGCGATGCCGGTGGTGCTGGCACCCGTTGGCCTGACCGGCATGTACGCCCGACGCGGCGAGGTTCAGGCTGCCCGTGCGGCGGCGCAGAAGGGTATTCCCTTTACGCTGTCTACCGTTTCCGTCTGCCCGATTGAGGAGGTCGCACCCACTATCGATCGGCCTCTGTGGTTCCAGCTCTACGTGTTAAAAGATCGCGGCTTTATGCGCAACGTGTTGGAACGTGCGCAAGCAGCAGGGGTGAAGACGCTGGTCTTTACCGTGGATATGCCGACGCCGGGCGCGCGCTATCGTGATGCCCATTCCGGCATGAGTGGCCCGAATGCGGCGATACGTCGCGTTTTGCAGGCGATGGTGCATCCACAGTGGGCATGGGACGTTGGCCTGAACGGTAAGCCGCACGATTTGGGGAATGTTTCCGCCTATCGCGGTACGCCGACGACGCTGGAGAACTATATCGGCTGGCTGGCCGAGAATTTCGATTCCTCTATTTCGTGGCAGGATTTGGCGTGGATCCGCGAGATGTGGAAAGGGCCGATGATCATCAAAGGCATTCTCGACCCCGAAGATGCCAAAGAGGCGGTGAGGTTTGGCGCGGACGGCATCGTGGTTTCCAATCACGGCGGTCGACAACTGGACGGCGTGCTCTCGACGGCACATGCGCTGCCCGCTATCGCCGATGCGGTGAAAGGCGAGATCACCATTCTGGCGGATTCCGGTATTCGTACCGGGCTGGACGTGGTGCGGATGATCGCGCTGGGTGCGGACGGTGTGATGCTCGGGCGCGCGTTTGTCTACGCACTCGCGGCAGCGGGCGAAGCGGGCGTGGTTAACCTGCTGAACCTGATCGAAAAAGAGATGCGTGTAGCGATGACGCTCACGGGTGCCAAATCCATTGCCGACATCACCACAGACTCACTGGTGCAGGCGACCCAGCGGCGACTGGATGGCCTGTAAGCACGGATGACGCGGTGAGAGTCACTCGCCGCGTGATGGCTTTTGAACCTTCCTCTGAACGTTGATAACCTTTACGCGATAAGGCCGTGCCGGGGTTACCCGCTAAACCGGTGATTGATATGCTGCTGGAAGTGGTTTCGCTGTCCGATTTGGATAGGTTGGATCACGTCATGGTCGATTTGGGCTATCGCCCCCGCGGCGAAAATGGGATAGCGAGGCGTCGTTACTACACCAAGGGCGGTGACGCTCGTACTCACCATCTTCACGCCTTCGTGGTGGGTGACGAACCTATTCAGAGACATTTAGCTTTTCGTGATTATCTGCGGGTGAATCCTGACGTGTGTGCGGAATATGCGGCAATAAAGCGCGCCGCTGCACTGGCGTGTGACAACGATGCCGCTGTGTATAGCCAGTTAAAAGATGACTTTATTGCCACTCATGAGGCGCTTGCCTAGCCATTTCCTCAGCACTATGCGCTTTTTCCTGTATTGAAAACGGTCGACTTCGTTCTATATTTCGAGGGCAGATTGAACGAAGGGAGATTCTTCATCCTTATCTTATTTATCTCACGCTGGCGTTTTTTGACACTCTGGCACCGTATTATTCCGCCATCTTATGGGCGGTGGTGCTGCTGATCGGCAAAGGAACATTCACCTTCTTCATCGGTTTCGGGGTGATGCTCTACCTGCTTTTCTTCCTCCTGAAGGACGGCGCCTATCTGGTGAACCTGATTCTGATCGCCACGCTGGGCGGTATGGAAATCTACGGTATCAACGGTTTTGTGATTGGCCCGCTGATTCCTCTTACGTCCAACTCTCTTGCCCCTCGGGCGTAATCCACACGACGCCTGCGGGCGCGTTGGCGAAGAACCACAGGCCAAATTCGTCTTTCAGCAAGCGTCAGAGGCTGAGACTTCATCGCGTGGGATCATGCGCCTTTGCCTCGGCGTCCCAAGGTATGCTGTGGTCGTCAACCGCGACAAGCCATTCACAGTGTGTCAGGGCGGTGCGGATTTCGGATAAACACTGGCACCAGTGCTGGACGCCAATCGAGGCGGCATCTTCATCGCTATCGGGGAGTTTAGTCGAGCCGGAGAACATGATTCCTTTTCTGAAAACGTTATCGATTTTCGCGTTGAGGGTGAATTGCAGTCAGAATGATTGCTGCCAATGGTGGATTTAGTACCGTCACGTTTAAACCTGTGGTCGGGAATTACTATTATGTTACTGGTAAATTTGTTGATGCTTATTCGCCACGTCGCATCGAAGTCTACGAAGTGTTCAAAACCGAAAAAGGCTACTATGACCGCCGACCGGTCAAAGACTTGATGCTGAAAAACTGCGGTCAATTCTCTTCCAGAATGCAGAAATTCTAATGCCGCTCTCGGCCAGATTTGACCTGTCTGGCCGCCTTCACTATGTTTAGGTAAGCTGTTTCCCAGAAAACGTGCCGGCATACCAGGCATCCATCACCGACAGCAGGTTTTTCACTTCTTCGACGGTCAGACCGTAAGAATCCGCGTTTTCATGAGGTTTAACGACGAGCAACGGAACATCGGCACGCGTGTGCAGATAATCGAACTGATATTCCACCTCTGTGTTGTAAAACAGACTTCCGCCAACGTTTCCGGCTTTGCGTAATTGCTTGATCTGTTTATCTTGCGCGTTCGGATCTTCTACCCAAATCAGGAAATCACGCAGCGGCTGCGTCTGACGGGCAAAATCATCACGCGTGAAGCCGAAATAGGCATAGCGCTTTCCTACCACTAACGCGATTTTGCTTTTATCGTCAGTGATCCTGACGTTAAAAGAGCGCTTATCCACGGTGCAGTCACGAAACGGCGGTTTGTACTCACAGGCAGAAAGGTTCTCGACTTCATAAACTTCATAAAGACGCATCGTGGCGTATTTATCGAAGGTGGTAACCGCCTGACAGCCGGTCAGGACAAGAAGGATGAAGGGGAGGACGAGGTAACGCATGTCGGTTGTTTTTCCTTGGAATGCTAACAACATTTGATCACGCTGATATAGCCTGAGCAATACTTAATAATATTGCCATCGTTTGTTATCAGTGCCAGACCTTCTATTTTCGCTTGAGAGACTAATATTCGGTCAAACGGGTCTTGGTGCATTTCGGGTAATCTTGTGAGGTTATAGGCGTGAGTTGCCTGCATAGGAAGCTCAAGATAACCCGCTGATAATAAACCTTTCGTTATAGCCTCAGCATCAATACTAAAGCTGGGCTTGTTTAGTGCCGTTTTGATTGCTATCTCTTGTATGCTGACGGAAGAGAAGTAAAAACGGTTATTGTCATCGGAAAGAATGGCGATTGTGTCGCTGCTAAGGTTTTCCGGCTCACCTGCTAACCAAATCAACGCGTGCGTATCTAACAAGTAGCTAGTAGAGCGCTGCTTTGGGGCATCGTCCTTGTTGATTGTCATCATTATTTCCCATTAAACATGTCGATAATTTCTTCTTTATTCAAATCATTAAAATTCTCTGGTGCTGAAACTTGGCCCTTCATGAAACCAATGCGTGGCGTTTTTTCGGTAAGGGTAAGAGGAACGATCTTCGCTACGGGTTTACCGTTGCGGGCGATGACATAGGATTCTCCCGTTTCAGATACATGGTTGATAATTTTAGAGAAATTGGTCTTTGCCTCGTAGAGATTGATTTTTTGCACAGGTCCTCCGAAGAGTTGGTCAAATTCTTAAAAAAAGTTGGTCTACATGAATGAGTCTACTGGTCATTTAAGAGTTGGTCAATCTGTGACCGATTAAAGCGTGGATAGATTTTTTGTGTCGATTTCATCGACCGAGAAAAGAGGACTGTATTCCCATTTTTGGCAATATTATGGGAATATAGTCCCTATTTGATTGTTTTTTGCTCATCAATAGAGGCTGGAAGTTATCATCTGCCTTTGAGGTGATCGATTTTTTCCGCTTAAGCCGCGAGGACGCAACCCGTATCTATGACGAGGTACTTGGCGCCGTAAAAGGCTGGCAAGCGGCCGCAAACCGATTGGGCATTAGCCGCAATGAGCAACTTGCCAAACAAGAGGCGTTTAATGTGTAGCGCGTGTCGGTTTATTGATTCACTACACTCTTTTAGTTCATTCAACTATTTTTCCACTTAATAAACATGTTTTCTGTAATGCCAAGTCCAACGATTGATCCAACATGAAGTTGAGCTAAATCACTGAGTGTCATGGCAATAAATTTATCGGCAGAAGGAATGTTATTTTCTGCACAATATTTCTTAAGATATTGTTCTGCAAGCGGTTCATTAAGGTTTTCTCGGATAATGCTCCCCATCGCCACTTTTCGTGCCGCACGATGTTGTATGCGATAAATATCAATTTCGCCAATCGACTCTTTTACTACATCATATTGTTCGCAAGATCTCGTATAGGCCCATTTGAACAGCTCTAAAGCGGGCAGGAGTTCATTGGTTTCATAGAAATACAGCAGTGACTTAAAGTAATCCTCTTGCGGTACATCAATAAAACTTAACGGACAAAAATTGTGCTTAATAAAAGGGATATTGCAGGATAATCGAGCGGTTCGCTTGTTTACGTCTTCAAAGGCTTGTAGATACGATAAATGAATGAATAAGAAAAAGCTTTGCTCAAAGGGGTCGTGGATTTGTTCTGCTTTGCGTAGCAATAGAGAGAAGTATTCTTCGAGTTGATGGGGGTTGTTTAGCGGAAAATAGGCCGATTTTCCAATAGAGACTTCTATCTGCCTGATGTTACCGCATGCATTGGGATTGGCGAGTAAATCTTGCGAAAGCAGGGCGTGAATATTTCTGATTGTGAAGGGATTAATGATTATCTCTTCGGCATTTTCAATTAAAAATTCAATCGCTTCTTTGTGGTTCATGATCATGATGGTTTCTTCATGAACTTTACCATCGGCTGTCAGCCCCTGTTCTATGAGTTTTTGTGTATCAAGCTTGGAGTAGGTATTACCTTCTAGTCGACTAGAGTTATAGGACAAATCAATGAGTAGACGTTGACTAATATTCCTCGCATAAGTCCCTGCTGCCAGTGTGTCATCAAATCGTTTCCCCATTTTCGCCAGCGTCGTTTGTATCTGATTCGGCAGGTACTGAGTGATGTTGGGTAAATAATTATCCAAAATATCAAATTGATAGCTGGATTTTTTACGTGCATACGAAGGTGTATCTAAATAGGCGAGCTGTGAGATAGCCTCTTTGGAAAAGATGGGGTGATTGTCCTCATCTGCCCGTATTGTCCCTATGTTGTTATCGCTAGTGTCCTTATCGAATGGCTTAAGGACATGCAATGAAGGTGAATTGTCCTTATTTGCATAATATTTAGTATTGCGTTTTTCCCCTACCGTCACGATCTGTCCGTCGTCGTACAGCTCTTTAAGTCGGCGCTGTAGTGTTTTCTTATTTATTGAAAAAAATAGGAATTCTTCAATTTCGCCCAGGCTTTTTGCTTCATCGAACTGAAGCATTGCTTGCAAAATTGATATTTTCTCTTGCTGTATACGAGTGTTTTGGCTCATTTTTATAAGGACAGAATAGTCGTCGGTGTCTCTAAACGTAGTAGGAATAAGGACAAAATTCAAGTCAATAAGGACAAGTTATAGGAATTTTGTCCTTATTAGGATCGGATAGAGACAATTTAGGTAAGGTTTGCCGTGCGGTAACAAAATCTAAAGCAGAGTTCAGGGATAACACTTAACAGCCTGTCATGTGTTTCTTTCATTTTCCACCAACGCCAAAACTTCCGCCCTTTTCTCTGGTGACAATGCCAAAAACGCCAGCATCATTTCGGCTAACTCATCGTTCTCTGTATAGAAGTAGGCGAGTGGCACATCCAGCGCCTTTGCTAACTGTTGAGCCGTCTCAATACTTGCTTCATGAACGCCTTTCTCATAGCGATTGATACGCGTGCTGGCGACGAATTCATCGATACCAGCAGCAATGCCGAGTTTTTTCTGCGATAAGCCTTTTGCCAAGCGAGCCTGTTTTAGTCGTTGGCAGAAAACGTCATGGTAATTTTTTTTTGTCATCATGACTACGAGAATCGTAGTTTTTTCTTGAGCTAGATACTACGAATAACGTAGTATTGGTGGTGCATGTTCCTTTAATGATGAACTGTTAGGAGGTTAGATGAAAAAGGACTGGCACAAAGCAGATATCATTGCTGCCTTACACAAGAAGAGTACTTCAATGGCTGCGCTTTCACGTTCTGTAGGTTTGAGTTCGTCAACGCTGGCAAATGTATTAACGCGCCCTTGGCCTAAAGGCGAATGGCTAGTTGCAGGCGCACTTGGGGTACATCCCGCCGAAATATGGCCGAGTCGTTATTATGATACGGAGGGGAGTTTGCTTGATCGAAAGGTAAAGATAAGGGGCGATAAGACGTAATGAACGTCTGGCAAACTATTTGTTTTCCAGCGAGTTGAGTAGTGCCGTTTGCTCTGCTGCGGATAACTCTGCAAATGTCAGAATCATTTTTGCCAGATTATCATCAGCGGCATAGAAATAGGCGAGGGGAACATCTAGTGCTTCAGCCAAACGGCTGGCGGTGACGAGGTTGGCTTCATGCACACCTTTCTCATAACGGTTAATTCGGGCGCTTGCTACGAACTCATCAATTCCGGCTGCGATACCCAGCCCTTTCTGAGACAGCCCCCTTAACAATCGGGCATCTTTGAGACGTTGACTGAAAATATCACGATGTTGCTGACGAATATTCATACCTACGATATTCGTAGGTATGAAAGATATTAGATACTACGTATATCGTAGCTTTTGGTTTTGGTTGGTAATAAAAAAATGAAAACTCACCTTCTCGGGAGGTGAGTTTGGTTGAACCGATTCTTCTGTGAAAGCCAAATAAATTTTTCGTGTGTAGTAGAAATAAATAGCATTACGCAATAAAATAAATTTTTGTACTAGATATCATAAGTTTATTGTCTTAATTTAGGAGCTAGGATGAGCCTGCAAGAAAAATTCCAGATAATAACTAAAAGTTGGGTTTCGGCTACAAAACAGGGGTTTACTAATAATCCAATTGCGAATTTATTGAGAAAAGAGTTAAAAAAAGAAATAGAAGATATAGTTAGTCAGTTTGATTTGAATTATGACGTAGAGGCTAGTGCTGGAGCAGGAAATTGGGCTAATGTTCCTTGGGTGTCTATTCTTAATCCGAAAATTACAAGTACCACTCAAGCAGGAATCTATCCAGTATACCTTTTTAAATCTGATGGTTCAGGGATTTACTTATCGCTTAATCAAGGTACAACAAAACCAGCTAAAAAATGGGGGAAGAAAGGAGCCGAAGAACGCGCTGAATATGTAAAGAAGCAACTATTAAGTAAAATAATTGGTTTAGAAAATTGGGGTGTTAAAGATATAGATTTACAAGCAGACACCACTCTCGGTAAATCGTATGAAAAACCAAGTGTGATAGCAAAATATTATGCTGCTGACAGTATCCCATCTGATGAAATTCTCAAAAACGATTTGTATTCATTACTGAAATTTTATAGAGAAATAGAGGGGATGGAGTTCGAAATGCAAGACATACCGGCCAAAGAAAAATTGAGTGGACCAGATAGAGACACTACCCCCCTCCCTAAACCGTTCCTCCTCCTAGCCGGTATTTCCGGCACAGGAAAATCACGTTTTGTTCGTGAACAAGCAGAAGCGACGGGAAGCCGTCAAGAAACCTATTGTTTAGTTTCCGTCCGTCCGGATTGGCATGAACCCAGCGATTTATTAGGTTATACCACTCGCTTGAATAACAATGCCGAGTACGTCATCACCGATGTGTTGCAATTTATTGTTAAAGCGTGGAAAACCATTGCAGAGACCGGTGTGCAAATCGCAGGGAACAAAACGTCAGGGAACCGTAATGATTTGCAGGCAATACCGCCGTATTGGTTATGCTTGGATGAAATGAATCTTGCCCCTGTCGAGCAGTATTTTGCGGATTATTTATCTATACTGGAAACCCGCGAATGGGAATGGGAAGATGATGAGTTTACCTACCAGTGCGACCCGTTATTAAAAGCCTCCGTGATTCAGTCACTTTCTGATGATAAACGGAATGAATTGTGCGAGCGTTTAGAATTAGACCCGACTTCTGCGTTATGGCTTGAATTTTCTAAGCACGGTATCGGCATTCCCTTTAACTTACTGGTGGCCGGTACGGTGAATATGGATGAGACCACGCACGGCTTTTCCCGTAAGGTGATTGACCGCGCACTGAGTTTCGATTTTGGTGATTTCTTCCCTAACGATTTTAATGAATATTTTTCACCAACAGTCGCCTCTAAAAAACTGACCTACCCGATTTATTCAAGTGCTGTGAAGAATAAAGAACGCTTGCCTGTAATTGATGCAGATGGCAAAGCGAGTATTCAATTTCTACATGCGCTGAATACCGTTTTGGACAACACGCCCTTTAAATTGGCCTATCGTGCCTTAAATGAATTGCTGCTGAGTGTGATCAGTCATCAACCTGAAGACGAAATGCAGTTACAAGCGGTTTGGGATGATTTTTTAATGTGCAAGTTATTACCGCGTATTGAAGGTGATAGCGATAAATTAGCTCAGCATGATATTGATGAATCGCTGCTCATAAAATTATCCGGTATTTTAAAGGAAAATCTGTCCGCTATTTGGAATCAACCAAACGCAAGACAGGATTTTTACCGTGAAAAGCAACAAGATGGTGAGACAATAATGATTGCTTGCCGCAGTCGCGCTAAAATTGATTGGATGCAAAATAAGCTTGCTCAATCAGGCTTTACCAGTTTCTGGCCATAACCCATAAGGCGGTACGAAATGCCCGAATTACTGCGAGTACAAACTGAGCATTTTGAACTGTCGATTTGGTGTAATGATATCGCTAAACGGCAACAGGTTTACCGTAACACGCTGGCTAAACGCGTTCAGCACGCTGATGCTCTTCATCCCTTGGTTGAGAATAGTGTGGGCTCGGCGGTGCGTTTTTCCCCTGCGATGGATTTGCAGGAAGTGGCAGTTCTGGATGAAACGCTGATCTCTGAAACGTTGGGTAATTCCCCTCGTGTGCAGAGTGAGTCGATCACTCTGCGGGAACCTTTGTTTTTTGAAAATGCGCAATATCAGTTTGAGTGGGTGTTTTTTAATGAGGTGGAGCAAGCCGCTTTAACCCACCGCGTAAGGCTGGTGAATGAAGGTTTTCGCTTTGCGGCAAAGAAACGCGATATTCCCGCGCGCTTAACGGGCACCATCAATACAGGTAATGATGTCGGCTGGATGCGCCTGCCGCTCAGCTATCGCCGTGCAGGTCAGGACTATCGGTTTACTCTCGCTTTTGAAGTGTTGCCGACCAAAATGGATTTACACCGTGATTTGCCGGAGATGTATCGTGTACTCGACAAAAATTATCCGCTGTGGCGTTTTAGCCTGGCGGAGAAAACGGAGCAAGACGCAGAGCAAAGCAAACAACGTGGTGATTTTCCGTTACTCTGGTTGGCTAATTTCACGGCACTGAGGCAACGTTTAGAACAAAGTTTAAAAATAATCAGTCAGGCGCCTCATCGCCGCCTACAGCCCAATGTTTCATTTGTGCGTGCGGATCGTTTAAAAGGCCGCTTACCTTATCGCTTAGCCGAAAACGTCATTAACGATCTGAAAAATGGTCGGTCTGATAAACGCTATCGCGTTGAAAAAAAGCACTTGAGTGTCGATACGCCAGAGAATCGTTTTATCAAGATGGTGGTCACTCAATGCAAAAATCGATTAGCCGAGTTTGAACGCAAACTGCGGAAAAATAATCAAGCACCTGAAAATCAACGCCTTTCAGATTCGTTTCTCACTGAAATTGGCAGTTGGCAAAAACCATTGATCAAAATGCTGAACCACAGTTTTTTACGTGACGTTAGCGAATTTAATGGTTTGGCTAAATCATCGCTCGTACTGCAACAAAAAACGGGCTACAGCGCGGTATATCGTATTTGGCAGGAGCTTAAATGCTACTTGGATGTTTTTGCTAATCAAACCAGTATTTCGATGAAATCTGTTGCTGATATTTATGAAGTGTGGTGTTTTCTGGCATTGCGCAACATTTTAGTCGACGATCTTGGATTTAAGGATATCACCCCGAATCGCCAAGCCTTGGTATTAAAAAATGACTTTGAATATCAGTTAAAAAATGGATTTGCGGGCGCGTTTGTTTTTGAACGCGAGGATGGTTTAGTGGCGAGATTGGCTCACGAACCTCATTTTAGCCCAAACAGCGAAGATATTCGTTCTTACTTCGTCTCTCATCGTCCTGATATTGTCTTGAAGGTTGAATTCCCTACGCCGAGCGATAAGCGCTGTATTTGGCTATTCGATGCCAAGTACCGTATTCAAACCAAAGCGAGCCAAGTGGATGGTAGCGATGCAGATAAATACGATATTGATAAAATCGATTTGGTGCCGGACGATGCCATTAACCAAATGCACCGTTACCGTGATGCGTTGATCCGTATTACGCAAGACACATCATCCGTAGCAGGCCAGAAAAGTCGCCCCGTGTTTGGAGCCTTTGCCCTCTATCCCGGCTTTTTTAACCAAAACGTGGAAGACAACCCTTACCTTGATGCCATTTCTGAGGTGGGGATTGGCGCGTTTGCACTTCTGCCCAACAACGATGGTCAGGTTGGATGCCGCTGGATTGTGGATTTTCTAAAGCACCAGCTTGGTGTTGCGGGAAATTATTACAGCACGCAACAATTACAAGAACGTTTATATCTGCAAGAAGCCGCACGGATCCCTTATTACGGCATGGGGCAAACGCTTTACCCCGATTTAGTGATGACGGCCGCTTTGGGTGGTAAGGTGGGGCGAACCAGCACCTATTTTGATAATTTTGAAAACGGCACATCGGCGTGGTACCACACCAGAGTGGAGACATTCAATGCGGCGATGAAAAAGTCAAAAAATCACGTAGTCGCAGAAATACGCTACCTTGCTATCGCCTCAACGAGTGACCTTGATCCCCACTGGAAATCGATTAAGAAAATATGGCCAGTTAAAAGCCAGAAAATCGTGAAAAGGAATGAACTAGACGTTGAGCAAACGGGAAAGTTAAGTGTTGATACTTATGACTGTATTTTGTTTGAATTAGGTAAACCCCTGATGTTAAAAACACCGATTGAAAACGTGCCTCACCGGCCCATTCGCAATTCGATGAAGCTAACAACATTGAATGCACTGGAGGCGGCGCGACAATTTAATTCGGTGAACGAAGTCTATAAGGAAGCCTTGCCGGTCTCGCATGCAGGAAAGGGTGAAGGGCAATAATGCAACGAAAACGCCCTGAGCACAGGGCGTTGTGGCCGCCGATGAATTTTACATTACTTGATGATACTGATGTGAGCCGAGCCTATGCTGCTTACTTACGTGAGTTACGCCAACAAGCAAGCTGTCACGGGCTGCACTGGCAGAGCGAAGCTGCGTGCCTGTGGCCACCATTAAGAAATTTGAGCTGACTGGGCAAATTTCCTTCCGCCAATTACTGTTGCTTTGGCAGAAGACACTTGACTCGCTAGACAGGCTATATCCGCTCACACAACCTAACAAGGCGCGTGCTGCTATACCGACTAGCATTATGAGGTGCTAAAAGATGAGTTTTAAACCCGTTCAGAAACTCAGTGTAGCTCGCACGTCGGGTGAAGAGGTCGCAGTGGGGGTGTTGGCTCAGAATTGGCAAGGCGTTTTTTTTCAATATTTTCTACCACAATAAGAGAAACCCATAATGAAGCTCGGCCGAAACGATCCTTGCCATTGTGGCAGTGGTAAAAAATTTAAACGTTGTTGTATGAACAGCGTTTCTAAGCAACATGCCCAAGTCATCGATGATGTTGAAGCGATGCTGGCAATGAACCCAAATTTGAGCCTTGATGAACTCAACGTTGCTTTACAACACAAAGTTCAGGATCGCAATAATCAACCTCATCCCGATTTTTGTGGCGTGACGCCAATGCAAATGGCCAATTGGCTTTATGCGCCTTTTGATGAACTACAGTGTGTGAAAATCAGCACACCAGACGATCTTTCTGCCAGCCCAGTGATGCGCTATCTCGCGCTAATTCTTGATGAGGCCATGGCACAAGAAGGCTCATTCAAAGCCACGAGTAAAGGCAATTTACCGACTAAGTTGGTTAAACAGGCCAGTGAGTTATTGCCTGAGTTTGCCGTTGCTCAATTCGAACGTGACATAAGTATCAGCGAGTTTGCGGGCAGTAACGAAGACAAATTCAATGCCTTGCACTACACCAGAGTGCTAGCCGAAATTAACGGCATTATTTATCAACGCAGCGGCCGCTACCATGTGAAAAAAGCAGCGCAAAAACAGTATCAAACTCTAGGCGTACAGGCATTTTTTAAACCTATGTTAGAAACTGCCATCAACAAATATAACTGGGGCTATTTGGACAGTTTTGAGTTTGATGCCGACTTGCGAACCTTTTGGCTGTTTATGCTCTGGCGCATTCAGAGCCACAAACGTGTGGATCAGCTGATTGAAGAGGTTATTACCGCTTTCCCCGATTTATTGCAGGCATTCCCTACGAATCATTACTTCTCGCCAGAAAGAAACTTAAGCATGCTCATCGAATCTCGATTTATTGGACGATTTTTGCAGTTTTGGGGATTTGTGACCGCGGACCGTTATATCATCGCAGACCCCGTCGACAGAGTGGTTCAGGTGCAGCCTTTGTTAACACACACTTTTCAATTCACAATAAATACATAGCAAAGTCACCGTGAGCGAATATCAATACTATAAATTCGAGCGTCTGGATGGGTATTTAGATGCTAAAGCGCGCCAAGCACTCAGAGCCATTTCAAGCCGTGCCGAGATCAGCGCCACGTCCTTTCAGGTGTATTACACCTACAGTGGTCTAAAGGCAGAGCCTTTTGAGCTGATGTTAAAACACTTCGATATCGGTTTTTACTATGCCGATTGGGGCTCAATCGATGCTTACATCAAGCTACCAGCTGGAACACTTCCAGATGCGTTACTCGGCTTTTCAAGTGATGGGCTTCATGTACACGAAAATGATGAGTGGCAACTGCTGATTTTTTCCATCGAGGAGTATGACGAATATTTTGACGATGAGAATGCTGACGACTTTTTCCAGCATTTAGCTGGGTTACGTAGCGAGTTAATCCGAGGGGATTGGCGCCTTGTGTACTTTATGTGGCTCAAAGAGTGCGATTTTAATGATGAAGTTGAGCGAGTGCCGTTAATTCAATTCGATTTTGAACCTCTCAGTGAAGAGTTGCAGGCCTTTGCAGCGCTGTTTGATATTCCCTTAGCATTGGTTAAGGCACTCGCCATGGTGCTGAACGAACAACCCAGTCACCAAGCCAAACAAACCCAGTTTCAGTTTGATGTGTGGCTCCATAATCTCTCGGAAGCAGAGAAAGACACGCTATTACGCACGTTGTTTGAGCAAGGCCAGCTAACCCGACACCAAGCCTTAGCGCTGACGCGAAATGAACCTGCCAACACAGACGAAATCTATCAATACTGGTTAACCCCCGAGGTAATTTCCCCTTTCATCGAGCAAGCGCAAAGCCAATTACAGCAAGAGCAAGCCGCAGCACTCGCAAAGAAAATGGCCCTCGAAAAAGCGGAAAAAGAAAAAGCGTTGACGGATATTTACAACCAGCGTGAGCACTACTGGCAGCAATCACAAGAGCAAGCGGATCGAACTTGCGCCAGTGGTTACGATGCGGCATCACGCTATCTGCATCAGCTGTTTGAGGCCTATCAGTTCAAAGCGGATGAAGCGGCGTTTGAACAACGCTTTAAGCGCTTTGCTGTGGCGAATAATAGCCGTAAAGCGCTGTTAAATCGCTTGAGTGATTTGCTTTAATGGAGGGGGCAATAATTACGTAACAACCTGTAGACCTTTTCTTGCGCAGGTCTAGCATCAGGTCTACACTACATTACTTATTTGGTAATGTAGTGTAGACCTATGGCTAAATCTGATGAGCTATTAAACGCGTTGGCCAAAGCAGTGAACGCCGGCGGCGGCATTCACAGTGTAACAGAGCTGGCTTTTATGCAGGGTGTGCCTTGTGACTCAGCCTTTAGAAAATTCCTGGCAGATTGCGTAAAGAAGGGGTTGCTAAGACGAGTGGTGAAAGGCTTCTATGAAAGTGTTATTACACCACCTGAGCCTGAGACTGCCATTTATAAAATCATCAAAAAGTTGCGCAGCGGCGTATTGAGCTACATCAGCTTAGAAAGTCAGCTCAGTCATACCGGTGATATTTCACAAGTTGTGATGGGTAGAGTCACTGTGGTGACTAAAGGTCGAAGTGGTTGTTTTGATACGCCTTATGGCGTGATCGAGTTTACCCATACTAAAAAGCCAGTCGAGCAAATTGCACCTAATTTGTATTATGACCCCGACATCAAAATGTATCGCGCATACAAGGAACAAGCGATTGCAGATCTAAAACACTGCCAGCGCAATCTACATATGTTGGAGAGCTAAGCATGGGGGTGTGTATGGGAGATAACGTATGCTGAAGCAACAAATTCGCCAAATTGTCCAGTCAAACCCTGACTATGCCGCAGTGACACCCGTCATAGAAAAAGAGATCTTGCATCATGACATTATGGATGTGCTGATCAAACAGGGCGTCATGCAGCGGTTAACGTTTATTGGCGGCACCTCATTACGAATGTGTTACAACAGCAGCAGGCTATCAGAAGATCTTGATTTCAATGGTGGTCATGATTTCCAGCCCTCAGCGTTTGAGGGGCTGGAGTCCGAAATCCAAACCTATATTCAGAACAAGTATGAAACCGAAGTTTGGGTAAACAAACCTTCTGGCGAGCAGCAAGGGGATACTGTTTCTTGGAAAATTAGTATCGTAAAAGAAGCTAATCGTCCTGATTTGCCACGGCAAAAAATGCATATTGACGTCTGTGCTATTCCGTCATTTGATATTGAAAAACGCCCACTAATCAATCATTACAACATCGTTGTACCGACTGAAGGGATCTTGGTTCCGGTACAGTCGTTACAAGAAACATTGGCCGATAAGTTGATCGCGTTAGCGTATCGGGCAAGACGTATTAAACCTCGTGATATCTGGGATATTGTTTGGATTAAGCAGCGCGGTATTGATTTATCCAAGACACTGGTTGAAAAGAAGCTCACCGCCAGACAGAAGCAAACAGAAGACTTTCGACAGGCGCTGTCTATTCAGTTAGCCAAGCTAATGTCGGAAGATGAAGTCCGTGACGACTTCAATATGGAAATGAGCCGTTTTATCTCTAAGCAAATTAAAGAGAGAACCCTCGATAACCCTGCATATTGGGCTTATGTTCAGGGCGAGGTACATGCCATCGCGTCTGAGTTACTGAATGACGGAACACCAAAAAATCCATTTGATATGGGTTAGCCCCATGTTTTTCTCCCTCCATCATAAAACAAAAAAGGCCATGATTTACAATGGCCTTTTTATCCTGACGAGACTTAGTGAGACAACGCGAGATCGCGTGAAACGTTATTCGATTGAATCTGTTTATTGAGTAGATGGGGTAAAGCCTTGCTGTAAGCGGGTTTTCGATAATGCGTTTTTTCTATGTGTACACCCATGTGTACACGGTAAAACGGAGTGCTCTATTTTTTATCCAGTTTTTTTGCGGCAGACTCTAGCTGTTTGATGCTTTTTTCTGGCGCAGGTAGATTCTCTGGCATAGTCCCGCCCAGTTCCTTGATTGTTTGTCTTACTTTCCTTCCCACTTCAAAGTGAGTTTCATTGGCTTTTTGCTTCGATTTAACATTATCCCTGCGGAGTTTCTCTTCAGCCTGGGTTGCTCGGAATAGGTTGGCTGCTAATTCAGTTGAACCCATGTGGTCGAGTATTTTTTGGCTTTTCTTGAGTCCTTTCCGTTGATGTATGGCCTTTTGGTCTAATCCGCCGTACAGCCCTTGATACCCATGATTTTGAAATATTGCAAAATCCAGAGTGGTTTCAACACCCGCTTGCTGTGCTGCTTCGACCAATTGTTTATTGTGCTCTTTCAGTTCGTTCCTGAGAAAAAGTCGTTTTTCATCTTCGCGGAGTCGCTTGAATGTCTCATCGTCAGCTAGTTCCTGCCGCCTTGTCTGTATTGCAAAGTATGTTTGCCCTGTTGCTATGACGGGTTTACTAGGATCACCATTCTGTACAACTAGGTAGCATGCATACCGGGACAAATGAATGTCTTCCAGTTCTCGTTGAGCTCCCGATCCAAGCACAACCATTTTGGTGGTCTCAACGAAATGGTCTGAAACCTCTTGGTTACTAACTTCACATGCTTGAGCGGCACGTGATAGAACGTTTTGAAAATTTCTCCAGTCCCGATAATCAAGCAATGGTGCTAAATCTCTTGCTGACCAATATTCCTGCCCTTCGCTGCTATATTGCCGTAAATCCTCAAATGGTTGATGGTGCTCGTTCATCGCTCACTCCATGTATCTTGCGCTGGTGGGTTTTGTTTTAGTCACTGGATCTGCGGAATGTTTGCTTCAATATCCCACATTCTGATTATTCTACGATAGGTCTATCCCGCAATAAGAAACCACACCAGCCATGAAAATGACAGCCACAAAAAAGAGATAATCAGCTTGTACCTCTGGTCTGGTCGATAACTAGCGTCACTAAAAATGCATATATAAGCAAAAGTATGTTAGTTCAGTCGGTTCAGTTGGTTCAATTTGTAAAGACGATTGTTTTAATTAATTTTTTTCTCAAAAACTGAACCGACATAGAGGCGTTTTGAACCAACACTAACCCCTGATTGGGTAATGCCTCCAATTAGTAGAACATGTATCTTTCGATGAAGGAACCGACGACTTTCTCGTGAACCTCAATTGAGTGTGAGAAGCAAATCGTTTTGCGTGCCAGACGCTTGATGCGGGTACGGAGCGTCAGATTGTTACGCTCAATGCGCTGTGTAAAAATTTTACCTGTCAGGTGCTTCTCCTTCGGCACATCTCTCGCATAGTTGCCCCAGCCGTCGCTGGTTATCATGCCAATGCTGAAGGGCGTGAGCAGAGCCAGCCGTTCACGGCAAGTTTCATCGTTTCGCGGCCCGAACGTATAAGCCAGAACACCGCCAGTTTTAATGTTGTAAGCGTACCAGAGCCAGTGTTGCACGGCTTTACTGCCAACAAAGGCCCACTGCTCATCAAGTTCACAGATAAGGGCGACGTCGGCGTGAGCGACCGGAAAAGAAGTTATGCGCTGGGGAGCGAGTTTTTTAAAGCACGTATGACGGTGTTGATGCCTATCTTCAGCGTTCTGGCGGTATCGCGCACACCGGAACCGTTATGCGCCATATCAACGATTTGTTCTTTGACTCTCGGCTTCCGCGCTTCATAGGTGTAGGTCAACTGGAAAACACGTTTACATGACCGACACCGAAAGCGCTCGTGTTGTGAAGTACTACGACCATGGCGATAAATTTCATCTGAATGGCATCGGGGACAATGGACGGTAACGGTAGCCACAGAAAACCTCAAATACCCATAGGGTAACAGAAATTTCTATCGATTGAAGGCATTACCGGTTGGCGCTCCGCGATCTACGATGCCTTTTAGCATGTCATCAATATGGCGCGGTTACGTCCTCGACCTTCATGTGACCAATGCAAGGATTTATGTCCTTGTCGATACGGCGGCGCAAAATGTCTGGATGTTTCCAGCGGGGCAGAATCTGACGTTCAAAGTATTCAGCGGCCAGTGCTGATACTTTCAGCGCATGTTTTTCTTCTTCCATCTTCTTCAACGCTTCAGCTTTACGCTCCTGCTTCTCTCCTGCTACGTCATGTCCCAGAGCGACACGGGCAGAAAGCTCTTTAGCCATTTCCCGCGCTTTAGCGAGAGAAATGGCGGGGTAGTAGCCAATAAGCATCACTCTGGATTTTCCTGCGATTTTGTAACGAAATCGCCAGAACATCTCTTTATATTTCTCTGGAAAACAGAGATATAGGCCATTGCCATCAGAACGTCCTGCGAAGCGCTCGTTGTTTCTAATCCATGTACGGATTTGTATGTCTGTCAGTTTTCCCATATGTCTCTCATCATCAGGGGGTGTACTTAAATACGTGTACTTAAGACTGAGTAAGTACACCTTTAAGTACACGCTGAACACGCGCTCTAGTGATACATCATGAGACTATATAAAACAAAAAAGGCCATGATTTACAATGGCCTTTTTATCCTGACGAGACTTAGTGATACTACGCGAGATCGCGTGAAACATTACTCGATATTCTGAATCTGTTCCCGCATTTGCTCGATCAGCACTTTCAACTCAATGGCTGACGCGGTGACGTCGGCGTTGATGGATTTCGAGGCCAGCGTGTTCGATTCGCGGTTGAATTCCTGCATCATGAAGTCGAGGCGGCGGCCGACGGCTTCTTCTTTTTTCAGGATTTTGTAGGTTTCTTTGACGTGAGCGTCGAGGCGGTCGAGTTCTTCGGCGACGTCGACGCGCTGTGCCATCAGAACCAGTTCCTGTTCCAGACGGTTATTTTCCAGCTGTACTTGCGCATCTTCCAGCTTGCTTTGCAGGCGTTCGCGCTGCCAGAGCAGGATGTTTGGCATCTGGGCACGAACTTTGACGACTTCGGCGCTGACGCCCGCCAGACGCTGTTCGATCATCCCTTTCAACGCGTTGCCTTCGCTTTCGCGGGCGGCGATGAAATCATCTAACGCGCCTTCTAGCGCGGTCAGCAGTTCGGCGCTGATGGCGTCCAGATCCTGCTCTTCCGCCAACATCACGCCGGGCCAGCGCAGGATATCAACTGGGTTGATTTCCCCTTCGTCGCTCTGCATCTTGACCCAGTTAGCGGCATTAACCAGCTGTTTCGCCAGCTTTTCGTTCAGGATCAGCGCACTTTGCGCACTCGGGTCGAGCTCAAAACGCAGGTTGCATTCGATTTTTCCACGGGTTAAGCGGGCGCGGATGCGCTCACGCGCCACAGGTTCGAGGCTGCGGAATTGTTCCGGTAAACGAAGATAGGTTTCCAGATAGCGCTGGTTAACGGAACGCAGTTCCCAGGCTGCGCTTCCCCAGTTGCCCTTGATCTCTCGGCGGGCGTAAGCGGTCATGCTGCGAATCATTGGTGCATACCTGTAAAGCAAATGATGAGACGGATTATAGCGTTGAGTCCCGTGCAGGGGATAGGAAAAACCGTTTGCCCAGTGCCACCCGTCGAGAATCAGGCGGCGTAAAGTAAGGCTTCGTTCTGTCTGGCGATGTCGCGACAGCGGTTTTTCATCATCTGTTTTAGTTGCAGTGTCGCCTGTGACTGTGGGTTGTCGCGGCGGCTGATCAGCGTGACTTCAAAAGGCAGCGGCTGGTCGATAGGGACAATCTTGAGCTGGTCGGCGTAGCGACAGGCGGTAAAGAGATCGACGATGCCCGTACCGCCGCCCGCCAGCACCATGTCGGCAATCACCGAGTAGGTTTTGATGTAGAGCGACGCCGCCGGCTGTAGCGCTTTGTCGCGCAGGGCGCGGTGTACCACCTGACCGAGCGGGTCCTGATGCTGCATCATCAGCAGATTGTTGTTGCACAGCCATTCCAGCGAGACAGGGCCGTTTATCGGGCTGTCTTTCGGCAGCAGGGCAACCATCGTGGACTGGAACAGCGGTTCTGCCAGCAGTTCGGACGGCACCTGCTGACCAAAGATCAGTGCGAAATCGAGCTGGTTTTGCAGGATGTTCTGGCACAGCGTGCTGAAGTGTTCGGTAACCAGTTCGACGTTAACCGAGGCTGCCTGCTTATGAAACTCCACCAGCGTTGGGGCCACGATCATTTGCCCGAATGCGTGCGCTGCACCCAGCCGTACGGAGTGGGCCTTGCTGGTTTTGATTTGTTCGGTGAGCGAACTGATGCTTTGCAGATGGCTGAAAAGCTCCTGCACTTTCGGTATCAGGCGCAGCCCTTCTTCGGTGGCGATCATTCCCTGTGTGCGACGTTCAAACAGGGAAAAACCGAGCTGCTGCTCTGCGTGGTTCAGTACCCGGCTGACGTTCGGTTGCGAGACATTGAGTAAACGGGCCGCGCCGCTGATGGTACCTGCCTGAACAATGGCCTGGAAGATTTCAATATGGCGTAATCGCATGGTTGCAGGCTCCGGCTGACGCTTTCTAATGAGCATCGTATGAGTAATAACCAAAATACCTGCAATTATTACGCCAGTTTCTAATTTTGTTCCTGCGCGGCCCGCGGCGTTTCCTCATGATCGGGTTGCCCAATTACGGGGCGCAATGCCCCATAATTGGGCGTCATGATCGAAAATGGTGCAATTCGACCTATGTATGGTAGCGCGACAGACTTAGCGATAAATATCGGCGACGGGAACTTCTCCCACGTAGCCATAGCCGCGGTACATGCCTTCGCTGTTAAATGGCAGGGCGATGTTGCCTGCTTTATCGACGGCAATCAGCCCGCCGCTGCCGTCCATTTGCACGAGTTTCTCCATGACTACGCGATCGCTGGCCTGCTGTAGCGTCAGTCCGGCGTATTCCATCAGCGCAGAAACATCATAGGCGGCGACGGCACGCATGAAGACTTCCCCGGTGCCGGTGCAGGAAACCGCCACCGTCTGATTGTTGGCGTAGCAGCCTGCGCCGATGATGGGGCTGTCACCCACGCGTCCGGCCTGTTTGTTGGTCATGCCGCCCGTCGAGGTTGCCGCCGCGAGGTTACCTGCGCTGTCCAGTGCTACCGCGCCGACGGTGCCGAATTTACGGTCGGGATCGATAGGGTCGTTCTGACCATCATGATCGAGGATGACGCGGCCTGAGCCTGCCTGTGCGTTATGAAGCTGCTGACGGCGTTCGTCGGTGGAGAAAAACGCCGGATCGACCATGTCCAGACCGTGCTGTTGTGCAAAGGCTTCCGCTCCGTCGGCGGTAAACATCACATGCGGGCTGGCTTCGAGTACGGTACGCGCGGCCAGAATCGGGTTACGGATATGGCTGACGCAACTGACCGCGCCAGCATCCAGCGACCGTCCGTCCATGATGCTGGCGTCCAGTTCGTGGGTTTCTGCGTGGGTGAAGACCGAACCGTGTCCGGCGTTGAATAACGGGCACTCTTCCAACAGACGGACGGCTTCCGTTACGGCATCCAACGCGCTGCCGTTTTCAGCCAGAATGCGTTGTCCGCTGGCGACAATCTCGGACAGCGCCGCCAGATAGCGTTGCTCTTTTTCAGCGCTCATAGCCGAGCGGGTCAGCGCACCTGCGCCACCGTGGATCACAATCACGGGTTTCGTCATGCGATAAAGTCTCTTTTCAAGCGGTTTACGCCCCCGAAATCAGGGGCGGAGAGACCGGAATCAGTTTTGCGTTGTCGCCAGATAGGAGAAGGCACCCAGCAGGCTGGTGATTTCCCGCATGCTCTGCGCCGTATAACCTACGGTTATGGCATCCAAACGTTCAACATTCGGCAGCAGACAGAATAGATCGGCCAGTACCGGCTTTGCCACCATCAGTTCGAGACGGTAGGGCGCCTGAATCCGTGAGTTCAGCGTCCGGTGCGCTTTTTCCACCGCCGCTTTTGCTGCGTCACGAATCACCTGACGGGCCTGTTCGGTGCTGAGGGATTCTGCCGCATGCTGTGAAATGGCGCGTTTGACGCAGGCGTAATCGGTGGCAGGGTAGTAGCGGGCGATCCAGCTCTGGAGCGTGTCGTCACCGCTGACCAGCCAGAGTGGCGTCTTCTGTTCCACACCGGCGGCAGCGTAGATGTCGCTCTCGCCCATGATTTCACCGTTGATGCACACGCGGTAGAACGCACGACCATTGATGGTATGCGATAACACGCCAAACTCGCCTGCCGCGCTGTGATAACCGATGAACATCAGGCCGTCGAACTGTTGTTGCTCCAGCCCTTCTACCATCGAATAGCCGCGCGGTTTACCTTGTACCAGTCGGGCGCGGGCGTCGATGTTCTCCGCGCGCAGATTGACCATTGCCGCATGGCTGTCGGCGACTACCACCTCTGTTGCGCCACCCGCGAACGCACCGTCAATCGCGGCATTCACTTCCTGCTCCATCAGGCCGCGCGCCAACTGGTATTCTGCGGTGCCGGGGCTGCACTGTTCCGGGCGCATCACGCCAGCGATCCCTTCGATATCAGCAGAGATAAACACTTTCATAATCAGTTTCCTACGGGAGAATTTGCTTATGGATAAAGAGTTGCAGCCAACCGATCCAACGCCTGTGGCAGCGTCGGGCGATGATGGCCGCGAAAACCGGTCACGGCGTCTGCCTGAAGCATGGCGTCGAGCACCGCGTGTTCGGTCGCGTCGGCGGCGGCGCTTAACAGCGATTCAAGCTGCGCATCCTCCGGCGGTTGCGGCTGTGGGCAGGTGGAAAATGCAACGGCGATATCGCCGGAACCGTGTCCCCAGTAGCTGCCGAGCCGACCTAATCCTGCACCAGCACGCTTGGCGATGCGCTTGAGCTGGCGCGCATCGAGCGGGGCATCCGTCGCCATGATAATGATGATCGATCCGGCGTCCTGCTGTGGCGCGAGCCCCGGCAGGATAGGGGCGATGGCGTCGCCCATCTGCACGCCGTCCAGCGTCAGCGCGGAAAGCGTGCCGAAGTTTGCCAGCACCAACACGCCGAGCGTAGCGTTCAATTCAGGAATCAGGCGTGATGCGGTGCCGATGCCGCCTTTCAGACTAAAGCAGCTCATACCGCGTCCGGCACCCACGCTGCCGCGTGCGAAGCTGTCCGTTGCGCTAGCCAGCGCGTGTCGCGCCATGTGTTCCGTGACCGCCAGCGCCTGAATGTCGTTCAGCCAGCCGTCGTTGCACTCCAGCGCCAGCGGGTTCACCGTCGGCAGCGTGCGACCCAGTTCAGGATTGCGGGAAATGGCATCGCGCACCAGCGCGGTAAACAGCGTGCCGGTGGCCAGCGTGTTGCTGAGTAAAATGGGCGTTTGCAACAGCCCCAATTCCTCGATCTGTACCAGTCCGACGGGTTTAGCGAAGCCGTTCAGCACCGCCGTGCCGCAGGGCAGAGGCTGGGTAAACAGGTTCTCGCCGGGCGGCACAATCGCCGTGACGCCGGTTTGCACTTCGCCTGCAGCCAGCGTGCAGTGGCCGACGCGTACGCCTGCCACATCGCTAATGCTATTATGCGTTCCGCTGGCCGAGCGCGGCGTACCCAACTGCCGCGTCGTTTTCCAGCGTTGTAGCAATAGCGCCTGCAACTGCTGTTGATAATCGTTCATCTGGTGATCGCCGTGCATCGCCTTCCTCAGCTTTTCAGTTTGGGATCGAGCGTATCACGCAGCGCATCCCCAAGCAGGTTAAACGCCAGCACGGTGAAGAAAATCGCCAGACCGGGGAACACGCTGACGTGCCAGGCACCTGCCATCATCAGGCTGCGGCTCATGGCGAGAATGTTGCCCCATTCTGGTACGTCCGGCTCTGGGCCAAGGCCGATGAAGCTCAGGCCTGCCGCGGTCAGGATACTGGTGCCGATACGCATGGTGAAATAAACGATCACGTTAGGCAGCGTGCCGGGCAGGATGTGGCGCATCAGCACAATGCGATCCGGTGCACCAGCGCAGCGTACCGCTTCCACATAGGCCGCCTGTTTCAGCGACAGCGTAGAAGCACGCACGATGCGGGCGAAGACCGGTACGCTGAAGACCGCGACGGCGATAATCACGTTATTCAGGCCGGGGCCGAGGATCGCGACGACCGCAATCGCCAGCAGCATGCCGGGGAAGGCGAACAGCACGTCGGAACCGCGCATGATCAGCGTATCCACCCAGCGGCCGTAGTATCCCGCCAGCAGGCCGAGCACGATGCCGACCAGCATGCCCAGCGTGACGGAAAAGATGCCGATATATAACGAGATGCGTGCACCGTAGATGATACGGCTCATCACATCGCGCCCGAGATCGTCGGTACCCATCCAGTGCGCCGCTGAAGGCGGTGAAGCCAGTGATGCCCAGTCAGGCTCCATCGGGTTCCACGGTGCCAGCCAGGGGGCGAAAATGGCGACCAGTACCAGCAGCAGGACGAAGCCGCTGGAAACCAGCGCCATCGGGTTACGGATAAAGACCTGAACGAAGTCGCGCCACGGCGAACGTATCGTCTCTTCATCAAGCGTGGCAACAGCCACGACGGGTTCTGGAGGAAGGTTCATCGTGTCTCCTAACGTAGGCGAATCGCCGGATTGACCACCGCGTACAGCAGGTCCACCAACAGATTAATGACAATAAATTCAAACACGAACAGCATCACCAGTGCCTGAATGACTGGCTGATCCTGCGTCTTGATCGATTCAATCAGCAGCCAGCCCAGACCCGGCCAGCTAAACACGCTTTCAACCACGATGGAGCCACCAAGCAGGAAGCCGAATTGCAGCCCAAGCATGGTGATGACTGGAATCAGCGCGTTACGCATCACGTGCTTCCAGGTGACTAGCCGATTGCGCAGCCCCTTGGAGCGCGCGGTGCGGACGTAGTCTTCCTGTGCGACTTCCAGAAACGCGGAGCGGGTAAAGCGTGCCATAACGGCAGCTACCGATGCCCCGAGCGTCAGCGCGGGCAGAATGATGTCGCTGGGCTGATTAAAGCCGCTGACGGAAAAGACGCCGAACGGCATGGCGACAAACTGAATCAGCAACAGGCCGAGCCAGAACGGCGGCATCGAAATTCCGCCGACCGCGAAGCTCATCAGCGTCCAGTCCTGCCATTTCCCCCGCTTGAGCGCGGAAACCACGCCAATCAGCAGGCCAAGCAGCACCGACCAGACAAAGCCTGCCAGCGCCAGCCACATGGTGGGCATAAAGCTCTTGCTGATGACGTCGATGACGGGTTGCTGGGTGCGGTACGTCACACCCAGATCGCCGCTGAACAGGCCGCCGAGCCAGTGGACATACTGCTGCGGCAGCGGGTCGTTCAATCCTAACTGCTGACGGGCGGCTTCCACCGCCTCAATGGTCGCGTCAGCACCTGCATAAATACGTGCCGGATCGCCCGGCAACAGTTTTATAAAACCGAACACTAACAGGGAGACCACCAGCAGAACCGGGATCATTTCCAGCAAACGTCGGACGATATAAGCAAACATGGCGTTCTCCCTGACCGATTACTTAAATTCAGCCTGATCGAAGATCAGCGAGCCATCCGCCAGCATGTACACGCCGTCGAGGTTCTTGGTTTTGCCGACAACGTTGTCCGGCGAGCCCAGGAAGACCACAGGCGCATCCTGCCAAATCTGACGCTGTGCATCGGCATAAGCCGCAGCACGTTTGTCGTTATCGGCCGTCGCCAGCCCAGCGGTAATCGCTTTATCCGTTACCGGATTGCTGTAGTAGGAAACGTTATACGCAACCGGAACCCAGGATTCTGTCGCGAACAGCGGACGCAGTGCCCAGTCAGCATCACCGGTAGACGGAGACCAGCCGTTGTAGAACAGGTCAAATTCGGCGTCTTTCGGATCTTTAACACCAAACAGTTTGGCGTTACGCATCCCGGAATCCATCGGGGTGACGGTGACCTTGATGCCGACCTGCTCTAACTGCTGTTTGAAGAACTGCGCGCTACGGATGTAGTCGGTGCGGTTCGTCGTCCACAGTTTTAGGCTCAGGCCGTTGGCGTAGCCTGCTTCTTTCAGCAGCGCCTTGGCTTTTTCCGGGTTATAGGTGTAGTTCGGTGAGCTTTGGCGTGCGAAGAACTGCACGTCTGGTGCCATCGCAGAAGAGGCAGGAACACCCATGCCAGCAAAGCCGACTTTCAGCCAGATGTCGCGGTTGATGGCGTAGTTGAGCGCCTGACGTACGCGGATATCGTTAAGCGGCGGACGCAGGTTGTTCATCGCCAGCCAGAATTGATAAATACTCGGGTCGCGCTGAATCGCCAGCTTGCTGTCGTTTTGTACGGTGCCGATCAGGTCGGAAGGCAGCGGATACACTGCATCAACCTGGCCGGATTTCAGTGACGCCACGCGGGTGGAATCTTCCGGCGTCGGGTAGAAGGTCACGCTGTCGACTTTCGGCCAGCCTTTCTGCCAGTAGTTGTCGAATTTCACCAGCTTCACGTCTTTACCCTGCTGCCATTCGGTGAACTTGAACGGGCCAGTACCGACTGGGTGCACGCGCAACTGTGCTTCGTCTGGGTATTTCTTCAGCGCTTCTGGGCTGTGCATAACGGCAGACGGGTGCGCCAGCGTGTTGACAAAGGCACCGAAGGATTTGTTCAGCTCGATTTTAACCTGCGTGGGCGACAGAACGGTGACGGTTTGTACCATGTTAAACAGGCTGTTGCGCTTTAAGCCTTTGCTTTGATCGGCCAGACGGTCGAGGTTAGCTTTAACGGCGTCGGCGTTGAAGGGGGTGCCGTCCTGGAAGGTGATGCCTTCGCGCAGCGTAACGACGAACTCGGTGGCGGTGTCATTACTGGTGTAGCCCGTCGCCAGACGCGGCACCAGCTTCATTTTATTATCGAACTGGAACAGACGCTCGAAGATGCCGCTCTGAATGGAGTAGCTCAGCGTGTCCGAGGTATCGTGCGGGTCGAGCCCGGTGATATCGGCATAGATGGAAATACGAAGGTCTTGCGCCTGGGCAACAGCCGCCAGACACAGTGAGAGCCCGAGGGCAACGGCAGAGCGACGAACGAATGGCTTCATGGTTTCTCTCCTGGTCAGCAATGAACGTGTGTTGTGTTTTATAAAAACGTTGTTTTTTATAAATAAATTGTGTTTTATGGCTATTTTCTTGTCATGACGTCGTGTTTCAGGCGGCCGATTCGTTGTCGGCGACCCAGTGCTGCGGCGCAACCTCTCGGTAGCGCGTTTTGGCGACGGCCTCGCCTGCTTTACGCAAGGGTGAGGGGATTTCGCTGTCGTCAAACTGGCGTGCGCCGCGACGGGTTGGATCGGCAATCGGAACCGAGGCCAACAGGCGGCGGGTATATGGGTGCTGCGGGTCGTTAAACACCGACTGACGCGGGCCGATCTCCACAATCTGGCCGAGGTACATCACCGCGACGCGGTTGGCGATGCGCTCGACGACGGCCATATCGTGCGAGATGAAAATCCACGACACGCCGGTTTTCTTCTGGAGATCCATCATCAGGTTGACGACCTGCGCCTGAATTGACACATCGAGCGCCGAAACGGCTTCGTCAGCAATGATGACCTGCGGCTGTAGCGCCATCGCGCGGGCAATCGCGATACGCTGACGCTGCCCGCCGGAAAACTCGTGCGGATAACGACGCGCGTGCTCAGGCAGTAGGCCGACGCTTTTTAACAGCGCCTGCACCTGTGGTGTGGCTTCTTCCAGCGATTTCACCAACCCGTGCAGCAGCAGCGGTTCCGCAATCGTGAAGCCGACCGTCAGGCGCGGATTGAGCGAGGCGTACGGGTCTTGAAACACCATCTGCATTTCCCGACGCAGCGGCTGGAAATCCCGCTCTTTCATCTGGGAAATTTCGTTACCCTGAAAATGAATGCTTTCGGCTTGGCTCTGTACCAGACGCAGCAGGGCGCGTCCGGTGGTGGACTTGCCGCAGCCGCTTTCCCCGACGATAGCCAGCGTTTCGCCCGGCCAGACGTTGAAATCGATCTGTTCTACCGCGTGAACGTGGTGGGTGATAGTGGATAAAATCCCACTGCGCATGGGGTAATACACGCTCAGTCCGCGAATATCTAACAGTGGCTCAGCGTCATAGCGTGCGGTGACCTGCTCACTATTTTCTGGATCGGCAGCCTGTCCCAGTAAAGGAAAGCGCTTCGGCCAGAGGCTATCGCGCATGTCGCCCAGCTTCGGTACGGCGGCCAGCAGCGACTGGGTATAAGGGTGTTGTGGTGCGGCAAAAATCTGTTCGACGGTGCCTTGCTCCACGATCTCGCCGCGATACATCACGACCACGCGATCGGCGATTTCCGCTACCACGCCCATGTCGTGCGTGATAAACAGCACCGCCATGTCACTCTGCTGTTGCAGGTCGCGCAGGATTTGCAGAATGCGTGCCTGCACGGTGACGTCCAGCGCGGTGGTCGGTTCATCGGCAATCAACAGCTGCGGATCGCAGGCCAGCGCCTGTGCAATCATCACGCGTTGGCGCATCCCGCCGGACAGCGAGTGCGGGTAGCTTTTCATCACGCGATCGACGTCTGCGATGCGCACCTTGTGCAGCAGCTCACGGGCTTTTTTGTCCGCGCTGGCGGCATCGCAGATTTTGTGGTCAAGCAGGGCTTCGGTGAGCTGATCGCCGACTTTCAGCACCGGATTAAGCGAGGTCATCGGTTCCTGAAAAATCATCGCGAGATCGCGACCGCGTAGCTTACGACGCGCTTCTGCTTTCATACTCAGCAGGTCATGCTGTTGGCCGTCGCGTGCGGTGAAACGTAGCGCACCGCGTTCGATGTTGGCAGAGTCCGCCAGCAGCCCCATCACGGCGAGTGACGTCACGGACTTGCCTGAACCACTTTCGCCGACCACGGCGACCACTTCCCCTTTATTCACGGTAAAGGAAATGCCTTTTAGCGCCTGATGCGTACCGGAACGGCCACTAAAGCTGACGCTCAGATCGTCGATTTCCAGTACAGGTCTGGGGGCGTTACCGGGTGCTGTGGCGGCACCCGCGTGCATGATATCCGTCATGGTCACTCCGGTTGATGATTTAGGGTTACTGCGGTTAATGGCGTCATAGCCAGATTCGGCCGAGGTTATAGGTCAGATAAGGCGAACTGTCGGCGGCTAGCCAAATAGGGCCATCGAGATCGACGTGCTCGGCATCGGCGGCGACGGGCAGGGCGGCTTCCATCGCCATTGACGAGCCCAGCGTGCAGCCGACCATAATGCGCAGGCCGTGAAAGTGGGCTTCGCGCACCATCGCCAGCGCTTCGGTTAGCCCGCCACACTTGTCCAGCTTGATGTTGATCATGTCGTAACGACGACGCAGCCCGACGATGTCTCCGCTGTGGCGGCAACTTTCGTCCGCGCAGATCGGAATCGGGTGAGAAAACCGCTGTAAATCCTCGTCCTTACCGACAGGAAGCGGTTGCTCAATCATGGCGACCTGATAAGGCAGCAGAGCGGTAGACAGGCTATGTAAATCCAGTCCGCTCCAGCTCGCTCTTGCATCGATAATCAATCTGGCATTGGGCGCGGCGGCACGAATGGCGGCGATCTTCTCCAGAATCAGCTCGCGATCCAGTTTGATTTTTAGCAGCAGGGCGCCGTGGGAAACCGCATTGGATGCGGCGGCGGCCATTCTCTCCACGCTGTCGAGCGCCAACGTTTGCGCACAGATCACGGACGTGGGGGGATGAATGCCGATGCGCTGCCACAGCGTCTGTTTTTCCAATGCGGTGTTGAGCCGCCACAGGGCGCAGTCCAGCGCATTTCTGGCCGCACCCGGTGATAAATCTTTCTGGAGCTGTTCGATGGTCAGGCCGTGTTCTATTGCCTCACGGACCGCAGAGAGCTGGCGACATACGCTGTCGGCGGACTCGCCATAATGGGCGACTGGCGTACATTCGCCTTGTCCAATAAATCCTTTTTCTTCCAACGCGACGCGGATAACGGTAACCGCGCGACGCGTCCCGTTATCAACCGCCATAGGACGGGCTAGGGGCAGATTGACCGTTTCAATTTGCATATGCCGCATCATGATTTTTTCTCATCAACGCTCAAGGGATGAACGGACTATTTCATGATGCATCATCACTGACGAATACTTGTTCATCAGTAGGGTATAACCTCAGGTTATACCCTAAGTTCAAGGTATGGCTTTCTGATGCCGCTTTCCCGCAACGCGAAGGATTTCGTGTATAATACGCGCCAGTTTTCATTGACCCACCGGAGATGAGCCATGCGCCCAACAGGCCGAAGTGCACAGCAAGTACGCCCCCTTACATTCACCCGTCATTACACGAAACACGCTGAAGGTTCCGTTTTAGTCGAGTTTGGCGACACCAAAGTGTTATGCAATGCCACGGTAGAAGAGGGTGTTCCGCGCTTTCTGAAAGGCCAGGGACAAGGATGGGTCACCGCCGAATACGGCATGCTGCCGCGTGCGACGCACAGCCGTAACGCGCGTGAAGCCGCCAAAGGTAAGCAGGGCGGTCGGACGCTGGAGATTCAGCGCCTGATTGCACGTTCTTTACGTGCGGCAATCGACCTGAAAGTACTCGGCGAATACACCATTACGCTCGACTGCGATGTCTTACAGGCGGATGGCGGCACGCGTACGGCGTCCATCACCGGTGCCTGCGTGGCGCTGGCCGACGCGCTGAACCAGATGGTTGCCAAGGGTAAGCTGAAAAAGAACCCGATGAAAGGCATGATCGCCGCCGTGTCCGTCGGCATCGTGAACGGCGAAGCGCTGTGCGATCTGGAATACGTGGAAGATTCCGCTGCGGAAACCGACATGAATGTGGTCATGACCGAAGACGGCCGCATGATTGAAGTGCAAGGGACGGCCGAAGGCGAGCCGTTTAGCCACGAAGAATTGCTCACCCTGCTGGCGCTAGCCCGAGGGGGAATTGATACCATCGTTCAGGCGCAGAAAGCGGCCTTAATCGATTGATTTTATAAGCGACCAATGGGTCGCTTTTTTATACCCGTCATACTTCAAGCTGCATGTGCGTTGGCAATACTCGGCTCATCGCTGAGCCTCGCCCTGACGGGCCGCCGCAAGCGGCGTTCAAATTGGCTAAGCCAATTTGTCCTCGCTCACCCCAGTCACTTACTTGTGTAAGCTCCTGGGGACTCACTGCGTCGCCGCCTTCCTGCAACTCGAATTATTTAGGGTATATATAAATTGCTCAACAACGTGATTAATTCGTAAGACGAGGAGATGCAGTAATGAAAGCCTACCAGCGCCAGTTTATTGAGTTTGCACTCAGCAAGCAGGTATTGAAGTTCGGCGAGTTCACCCTGAAATCCGGGCGTATCAGTCCCTATTTCTTCAACGCCGGGCTGTTTAATACCGGGCGCGATCTGGCCTTACTGGGGCGTTTTTATGCGGAAGCCTTGGTTGATTCCGGCGTAGCGTTTGATTTGCTGTTCGGACCGGCTTACAAAGGCATTCCGATAGCCACCACCGCTGCGGTGGCGCTGGCAGAACACCACGATCGCGACCTGCCGTACTGTTTCAACCGTAAAGAAGCGAAAGACCACGGCGAGGGCGGCAGCCTGGTCGGTAGCCCGTTACAGGGCCGCGTGATGCTGGTGGATGACGTGATTACGGCGGGTACGGCGATTCGTGAATCGATGGCGATCATCGGTGCGCACGGCGCGACGTTGGCGGGGGTGATGATTGCGCTGGATCGTCAGGAACGCGGCCGCGCCGAACTGTCCGCGATTCAGGAAGTGGAACGCGACTATCAGTGCACGGTGATTTCGATTATTACGCTAACGGATTTGATTGCTTATCTAGCGGAAAAACCAGAAATGGCAGCGCATCTGGATGCGGTGAAAGCCTATCGTGAGCAGTTCGGGATTTAACGTAGTGAGTCAGGAACCCGAGGTTGCTGACAAAGCCTGTAGAGCGGGAGTAACGGATAGATCGTAAAGACGCTACAAGTACGTCCCTGTAAGCTCGGATTGCGCCATCCCTGGCGCAAACGCTTTACTCTTCTATTCCGTTACCCCGTTTCCGTTTGGCAAATAGGTTTGTCAACGGTCGGACCCGGCAGGAATATCTGGCGGGTTTTAATCTCTAAGAGCGGCGTTTAGTTCAGCTGTGCTGCCAACAGCGGCCAACGGGTGTCGAATTCCTGCGTCGGACGATAGCGGAATTCAGAGCGAATGAAGCGCGACAACATCCCTTCGCAAAATGCTAATAGTTGGCTGGCTAGCAGCGTTTCATCATGCTGGAAACCTTTGCCATCGCGTAGCTTGTGCTCGCGCAACACCTGACGCAGTTGCGATTCAATACGCTCAAATAGCTGGTTAATCCGCCCCTGCAAGCGATCCTGTTCAAACATCAGCGCATGGCCGGTCATGATGCGAGTCAGACCCGGATTTCGTTCCGCAAACCCTAAAATAAGCAGCAAAATCAGACGAAGACGATTAAACGTTTCTTTTTCGTCTTGCAGAATCAGGTTAATGCGGGTGGTCAGGCTATCCTCAATAAATTCAATCAGGCTATCAAACATCCGCGTTTTACTGGGGAAATGCCGGTAGAGCGCCGCTTCGGACACGCCGACGTTCGCAGCTAATTTTGCCGTGGTGATACGTTGGCTACCGTCGCTGGATTCCAGCATCTGCGCCAGCGCCTGCAAAATTTCCTCGCGGCGATTCCTTTTCGTATTTTCTTTTTCTGCCATGTCTGAAAAGACCCTTGCTAAATATTTGACTGACAAGCACCCGTTAGCACCACAGTTGCCATTCCCGTTTGAGTCGGCGCTGTGGCTTATAGGAATTTTTACACTATGGGTGGCTGGATCGCGTTAGCTACGGCCAGAGTGGCCGAAGCCGCCTTCTCCACGTTCGCTGCCGACAAAATCTTCGACCAGATTAAATTCGGCCTGAACGACGGGCACAAAAACCATCTGTGCGATGCGCTCGCCCGGTTCAACCGTAAACGTTTGTTGACCACGGTTCCAGACGGAAACCATCAACTGTCCCTGATAGTCCGAATCAATCAGCCCCACCAGATTCCCCAGCACTACGCCGTGCTTGTGGCCCAGCCCGGAGCGGGGCAGGATAACCGCTGCCAGCCCAGTATCGGCAATGTGAATCGCCAGCCCAGTTGGAATCAGGATCGTTTCCCCTGCTTTGAGTTCAATCGCCTGATCCAGACAGGCACGCAGATCGAGCCCAGCAGAACCCGGTGTGGCATAGGTCGGTAACGGAAATTGCTGCCCAACGCGCGGGTCAACAATCTTAACGTCGATTTTTTTCATCATAACGGCTGATAATCTCGTCGATTAATTTTTGGCCAAGCAGACGCTTGTCGCATTGCGGCAACGGCGTGTCACCACCTTGCCAAAAGAGGTGTAACGCATTGGTTTCACTGTTAAAACCATGCCCGGAAAGAGAAACGTTGTTCGCGCAAATCAGATCCAACTTTTTACGCGCCAGTTTTTGTCGGGCGTATTCTTCCACATTCTGGGTTTCGGCAGCAAACCCGACAACATAAGGACGGTTTTTCGTCATGGCGGCGACACCGGCGATAATATCTGGATTTTTGACCAGAGTGAGAGTCATTTCATCGCCCTGCTGATTCTGTTTTTTTATCTTCTCATCGGCGATGTGTTTGGCGCGGTAGTCGGCAACCGCCGCACAACCGATCACAATGTGCTGATGAGCCGCGTGTGCCATCACCGCGTGCTCCATCTCCAACGCGCTGCCGACGTCAATACGCGTGACGCCCTGCGGTGTGGCGAGCGAAACCGGGCCGCTTACCAGTGTGACATTCGCACCACGGGCGGCAGCGGCCTGTGCGATAGCAAAGCCCATTTTCCCGGAGCTGTGGTTGGTGACAAAGCGAACGGGATCCAGCGCTTCTCTCGTCGGCCCAGCGGTGACCAGAATGTTCAGATGTTGCAGATCGTTGATGGCAGAAAAATGATGCTGCGCCAGCCCGACAATCTCCATTGGGTCGATCATGCGGCCCGGCCCAACGTCGCCACACGCCTGACTGCCGCTATCTGGCCCCCAGATCGGTAAACCGCGCGCGGCCAGCGTGCGCAGGTTGTCCTGCGTGGGCTGTGCGCGATACATCTGCTGATTCATCGCAGGGACAACGGCGATAGGGGCGGATGTCGCCAGACAGATCGTGGTTAGCAGGTCATTCGCCATGCCGGCGGCGACTCGTGCGATAAGGTCGGCAGTCGCTGGGGCAAGAATGACTAAATCTGCCCATTTTCCTAACTCGATGTGGCCCATTGAGGCTTCCGCCGCGGGGTCGAGCAGGTCGTCTGATACTGGGTAGCCGGAGACGGCTTGCAGCGTCAGCGGCGTGATGAACGCTTTAGCGGCAGAGGTCATGACAATGCGTACGTCAGCTCCACCATCGCGCAGGCGCCGCACCAGTTCTGGGCACTTATACGCGGCAATGCCGCCGCTGATACCCAGCACGATTCGTTTGCCGGAGAGGGCATTCAGGCTGGAAAATTCCGTCATCATCATGGTCCGATTGAAAGTCAGAAGATGCGCTATTTTACCATAACCTTGTGGCCAGATAGGAATCTTAAGATGGTTACCGTGGCTTCCCTAAGAAGATTGCGAAGCACTTCGCAGCCTTTTATCGCCGATATCGTCCTGTTTTTACGGGCGTGGCATGATGCCGTCGAGCGGTATAGGGAGGAATGATGGGCTGGGAAAAGGAATTGGCACCGCGTGAAAAGCTGGTGCGCTTAGGGGCGGAATCGCTGACAGATGCCGAATTGCTGGCGATTTTTTTACGCACTGGGCTGCCGGGCGTACATGTGATGCAACTGGCAGAGGATTTGCTGGTGCAGTTCGGATCGTTATATCAGTTGATGATGGCTGACCAGTCCGCATTTCATAGCGCTAAAGGGGTGGGAATATCGAAATATACGCAAATCAAGGCGATCGCAGAGCTGTCGCGGCGGCTGTTTTTCTCTCGGTTGGCGAAAGAAGATGCCATGCTAAACCCAGAAGCAACGGGGCAATATCTGCAACTGCTATTGTCTCGACGTGAACGCGAGGTCTTTTTAGTCCTGTTTTTAGACAATCAGCACCACGTTATTCGCCATCAGGAGATGTTTGTTGGTACGATTAACAGCGTGGAAGTCCACCCGCGTGAAATTGTGCGTGAAGCGCTAAAAGCCAATGCTGCCGCGTTAATACTGGCGCATAATCATCCATCCGGAAAAGCGGAGCCGAGTCAGGCTGACCGTGCGATAACCGAACAGATTGTTAAAGCCTGTCTGTTAATGGAGATCCGCGTGCTCGATCATTTGGTCATTGGGCATGGCGAATACGTTTCTTTTGCCGAGCGCGGCTGGATTTGACAGATATTTCCGCGATCCAATGGGATCTTTAGCTGTTCGGGACTTGAGCACTTACGCTTCAGAGCGTATACTACGCCACCTTTGAGAATCTTGGGTGTGGCGTTAAGAGCCTATCTCAGCAGGTTTATCCTGATGACAGAGTCTTTTCAGTGAAGTTGCTGAGATGGGCTCTAAAGCCTGACGAGGCGGCCAAACCCTATACGAAGCTCGAGCTGATTTGATTTTTGGAGAATAGACATGTCCCGAGTCTGCCAAGTTACTGGCAAGCGTCCGGTGGCCGGGAACAACCGTTCCCACGCACTGAATGCGACCAAACGCCGTTTTCTGCCGAACCTGCATTCACACCGTTTTTGGGTTGAAGGCGAGAAGCGCTTTGTAACACTGCGTGTATCTGCTAAAGGTATGCGTGTTATTGATAAGAAGGGTATTGAGACGGTTCTGGCCGATCTGCGTGCCCGTGGTGAAAAGTATTAAGGAACTGAATCATGGCTAAGGGTGTTCGCGAGAAGATCAAGCTGGTTTCTTCTGCTGGTACTGGTCACTTCTATACCACTACGAAGAACAAGCGTACTAAGCCGGAAAAATTGGAACTGAAGAAATTCGATCCCGTTGTCCGTCAGCACGTACTCTACAAAGAAGCTAAAATTAAGTAATTTATGCTTCTTGATGAAAACCCGGCCTTGGTCGGGTTTTTTTTCGAGCTTATTTTCTAATTCTTCCCCTTGTATCCCTTTTTGCATTATGCCAATTTTCTGGTCTCTGGCTTCTACAACCATCCGGTAATGAAAATATGGATTCGACATTGCACCAGCTTTTGTTAGCGACACCACAGACGCAGCTCTTACTTCTGATCGAAGCGATTTATGGTTTAGATCCAAAGGTAGACCAGCGTATTGAAACGCTGTTGTATCGGCAGGATACGGTGAAGCAGGGAAAATCGCTGAAAGAACGTATTGCATCTATTGCTCGTGGTAAACGATTTATTGATTATTATCAGAGTCATGGCTTTGCTATGGAGCTTGAGGCATTGGTTGGTGATATCGCCTATCTGATCGACGACGCACCGGAAAAAGCATTTGCACTGATTGATGCACTGATGTCCACCCATGTTCGTGTTTATGAGCGCGTGGATGATTCCGATGGGGCTATTGGTGAGGCGTATGTGGCGGCGCTTTCGGTATGGATTAAAGCCGCAAGCCAGTGGCGAGCACAAGGTGGAAAGACGTGGAATTGGCCGGATGAGGTAAAAAAACGGCATGATGAGAACGATTATGCCGCATGGGATGATTTGATTGCACAAAGTGGCACGTTACTTACCGAACCAGAGTTGCGACACCTGGCGCAGGACTTTGAACGTGAATATGCTGCTGCCTTGGCCTCTGCACCGCACAATGAATATAACTTTCGTGCTGCGCATGCCACTCTCGGTATTTCTGGGGTGGCGCAAGCTCTGCAAGATGTTGCCCTATTTGAGCGATCTATCCTCTTGGGTTCCCCAAAGCCTAATGAATTGCAAAAGCTCCACATTGTGGAGTTCTGTCTGTCGATCAATGACGCACAGTCGGCTCTGAAATGGTTATCAAAGCCTTTTGAGGGGCATGCCGAAGAAAAGCGCAGGGCATTGCTGGATAAAACCTATGTCCAACTTGGCGATCAAGACGCGCTCTTGACGTTACGGCGTGAAGCTTATCAGCAACGTCCTGATTATAGTCGGCTACAAGCACTGCTCGCCGTCTTGCAAGATGAGACGGAACGAGAAACGTTACAGAATCAGGCGGCTACCCATGCGTTGGCGATGGGAGATGTTCCGTCCAGAATTGATACGCTGTTGGCACTGAATGATTATGGGCAAGCATCAGCACAACTGCTTGCCCATTGGGAGTCACTCAATGTCTTCTTCGGTGTATTGTTGGGTTGGGCAGATCAATTTCATGATGCGGAATGCCCTTTAGCTGAAGTTATTTGTTATCGTCTGCTACTCAACGATATTTTATCTGCTGGCCGGAGTAAGGCCTACGATCATGCTGCAAATTATTATCGCGAATTGGATGCTCTAGACTCGCAAGTCGCGGATTACGCGCCGTTATTGGCGTGGACGGATTATCAGGCACAGCTTAAGCAGCAGCATGGCCGAAAATATTCATTTTGGCAGCGTTTGCAATAATTGAGAGACTCCCAAGAGAGAGAATATGCCTGAATTACCAGAGGTTGAAACCAGTCGTCGGGGTATTTCCCCTTATCTCGTTGGTCATACCATCCTTTATGCGGAAGTGAGGAACTCGCGCCTGCGCTGGCCGGTATCGGCTGAAATTCTCTCGCTGAGCGATGAACCGGTGCTCAGTGTGCGTCGGCGGGCAAAATATCTGCTGATTGAACTCACGCGCGGCTGGATTATTGTGCATCTCGGCATGTCTGGCAGCCTGCGGGTGTTGCCGGAATATAGCGAGCCGGAGAAGCACGACCATGTTGATTTGGTGATGGACAGCGGTAAGGTGCTGCGTTACACCGATCCTCGGCGTTTTGGTGCCTGGCTGTGGACGGATAATCTGGAAACCTGCTCGGTATTGGCGCATCTCGGGCCAGAACCGTTAGAGGCGGAATTCTCTGCGGATTATCTCTATCAGGCCTCACGCGGTAAAAGGACGGCAATCAAACAATGGATTATGGATAACAAAGTCGTCGTTGGCGTAGGCAATATTTACGCGAGCGAATCGCTGTTTGCGGCTGGAATCCACCCTGACAGAGCGGCCGGATCGTTAAATGAAAACGACGTAGCCGTATTGGTGGGCGTGATTAAACAGGTGCTACAGCTTTCGATTGAGCAGGGTGGCACAACGCTGCGCGACTTTTTGCAATCAGATGGTAAACCTGGTTATTTCGCGCAGGAGCTGCGAGTCTATGGTCGCAACGGCGAACCTTGTCGGACATGCGGAACATTGATCGAAACCGCGAAGCATGGACAGCGCAGCACGTTTTTCTGTCGCCGCTGCCAGAAGTAATCCTATTTTTCTTTTTCAGTTTTATAGCCTAAATATAAAAATTTTCAGAGGGCATTATGAGTTGTGTGGATATCAGCGTCATTGTTCCGATATATAACTGCGAAGAGTTTATCAAGCCTCTTTTTTCGTCGTTGCTTGCTCAGGATAATGTCTCTTTTGAAATTATTGCAGTCAATGATGGCTCCACCGATGGCAGCCTTGTGAAATTGAATGAGATAGGCAAATCGGCGACGAATTTGATTATTGTAAGCCAGGAAAATAAAGGATTGTCGGAAGCGAGAAATACAGGGATTCGGCACGCGAATGGAGAGTGGATTGCATTTGTTGATGGCGATGACTGGTTGGAAAAAGCTACGCTAGCGACATGGCTCGAAAAAGCTAAGGAACAACGCCTCGATCTATTAATAGGTAATGGCTTCAAATTTAATGAAAACCCGGAACAAGAAGTAAAAGAACCTATTCAGACGAAGCAGCCATGGGGTGAGGTAATCAGCGGTGATGAATGGATTATTCGTAGTGTAAGAAATAACGAATGGTGCCACTTTGCCTGGTTGCAGCTTATACGTCGCGATATCATTTCACTGAATAAGTTAAACTTTATTCCAGATATGATGCATGAAGACATTCTGTGGACGGCGAATTTAGCGCTGGTAGCCAAGCGAGTCGGTTTTTGTGAAAAGATGAGTTATGGTTACCGCGTTGGTAATACGCATTCGATCACAAAGTCATCATCAGTTGAGAAAATATCCCGCAGAGCAAACAGCTATATTGATATCATGCAGGGGCTGATTTCTCTCGCAGCTCAGAACAAAGATAACGTTGCTTTAAATAAAGCGTTAACTCGTCATGCCAACCGAGAGAGTCGCCATTTATTTGGGCTTTTGCGTAAAAAGATATCATCGCCTGCTATCCGGCAACAGCTAGCTAGAAAATTTATCTCTACGGGTATTGGCGGGAATTTATTCAAGGGAATGAGGACATTTAATGATTTTTGGTATTCCCTACGTTTTTATTTTACGGTTTATTTATATTCAAAGAAAAAATAATTCCCCTACATCTTCTTTGATAGTTTGTCCGCCAAGGCACTAACGATGGCATCGGGTAAGAAGTGCGATACGTCACCGCCGTGACGAGCCACTTCTTTGACCAGAGAAGATGAAATAAACGACCACTCTTCTGATGGCATCAGGAACACGCTTTCGAGCGTAGGCATCAGGTGGTGATTCATTTTTGCGAGCTGGAGTTCATATTCGAAATCGGCAACGGCTCGCAAACCACGCACAAGAACATTCGCGTTTTGCTGTTGTGCGAAGTGCGCCATCAGGTTGCTAAAGCCGATGACCTCAACATTCGATAAATGCTGCGTTGCACCCTTTGCCAGCGCGACGCGTTCATCCAATGTGAAAAGCGTATGCTTGCTCGGGCTGGCAGCGATGGCCAGCACCACATGATCGAACAGTCGTGATGCACGCGTCAGCAGATCCAAATGACCATTGGTTAGCGGATCGAACGTTCCAGGATAAATCGCTTTGGTTGTCATCACGTTAGCCCTTCATTTACTGTCTCGGTAGCGACTGCTTTACTGTGTGCGCTGGGGTAAATAAGGCTCTAGTAGTGTAAGCAGCATCTGTAGTGCACCCTGGTTTTGGTGTAACACTTCCACGGCATGTCGACCATAGTAAAGACGATAGTCTTCGTCAGCGAGCAGTTTCCCGACTTCTTTTCCAAGTGAGTCTGCATCGGTCACAGTAATCAGCCCGTCTGCCTGATCGAGTTTGTTGCAGATGTCTTTGAAATTGAACGTGTGTGGCCCCATCAATACCGGAATAGCATGCGCTGCCGCTTCTAGCGGATTATGTCCGCCTCGTTCAACCAAGCTTCCACCGACAAAAGCCAGATCGGCGATGCCGTATAACAGCATCAGCTCGCCCATGGTGTCCCCGATAACCACCTGCGTGTTTGCAGGAGGCTGTTCACCACTGCTGCGCAGCGTGTAGGTGAATCCCAGATTTTCTGTCAGCGCCTGTGTGGTGGAGAAACGCTCTGGGTGGCGAGGCACAAGAATGAGGAGTAGGTCAGGATAGGTGGCAAGCAGCTGTCGGTGAGCGGCCAGAACGATCGCTTCTTCACCTTCGTGTGTACTGGTGGCTATCCATACCGGGCGGTGTGGCGCCCATTGTCGACGTAATGTAATGGCGCGAGCCGCCAGTTCCGGCGTCACGGAAATATCAAACTTGAGGCTGCCGGTCACTTTCAGGCTGGAGCGCTTCAGGCCAAGATCGATAAATCGATTACCATCTTCCTGATTCTGTGCAGCGACGAGGGTAATGCGCTGCAAGATATGGCGCATTAGCTTCCCGATCTTTTTGTAACCCGCAGCAGAGCGTTCGGACAGCCGGGCATTCGCAATAACCAACGGAATGTCGCGTTTATGCAGCTCCGCGATCAGATTTGGCCACAGCTCGGTTTCCATAATAATGACGATTTTCGGACGAACCTGGTCAAAAAAGCGCTTCAGGGCACAGGGTAAATCATAAGGCAGGTAAACGTGGTAGACCGTATCGCCAAACGCTGAACGCACACGCTCGGATCCGGTTGGCGTCATGGTGGTGACTGTAATCGGCAGATTGGGGTAACGATGGCGCAGCGCTCTCACTAAGGGAATGGCGGCCAGCGTTTCCCCCACCGACACCGAATGCAGCATGATACCGTCTGGTTTAACCTTCTCTGCACAAAAGCCGTAGCGTTCAGCCCAGCGTCGACGATAGGCCGGAGCCTTACGGCCACGAAGCCACAGGCGAAGCCAAATCAACGGTTGGATGAGGTACAGGATGATGGTGTAGAGAGTTTGTAACATAAGATCTACTGTTATCGGTTATCGCTGGGGGGATTTTATCGGGTTCGTGAGGATAAGGCTATGTTTGATCCCTTACCCTGAGTAACAAGGCTCAAGAAACTAAATAGCTTCTCATAATAGCGCTACACTTGCAGAAGATGACATCCCGCCAGCGCTGGAGCCGCACAATGATAGGTGGAGCATCAATGCGAGAAGCTATTTAGAGGTTTCTCTTTTATAGCCATCAATGATGGCTATATTTTCATTAAATTATTTCTGAGTAATGTACTGTAAGGTTTTTCACCTTCGTTTTTTTCTTATAGTTTATTTTTAAAAAAGACAATATCACTATCTCTCGTTCCCCATTGTTGTGTCTTTTTCTTTTAAAAATAAATATTAAGGCTTTTCTAAATGTGCTAAATTCTTTTTTTGCTGACTTTTTTATTTCGCTAATTATAGCATCTTCTTTTAATAAGCTTGATGCTCTTTTGTTTAGGGAAAAAGCCTTAATGTAATTATCGAATCGCTCATTATAAATATATGCACAATACCAATCAATTAAAATTCTTGGGTTTTCTTTTTCTGGCCAGTATCTCTCAAGATATTCTGTAACTATTTTTAGTTGCCTAAGCGTGTTTTTGTGTACGTTACCGTCGTGCAATCTGTAAAAACAGGAATTTTCTTTTTGTATTAAAAATTTGTAGTGCGAATCGCCCTGAATATATTTAAATATTTTAGTTCTAATGACAAGGTCATCTCCAGTCATATCTTCATCAAAACCACCCACCGCATCAATTATTGATTTTTTAAATATAGCACCTTGAAGATAAAATGCACCAAATTCAGAATATTCAAGTTCTAGAAGATCGTTAATATTCTCCGTTTCTCTAGAGTAAAGAGAAAGTTCTTGAAATTCCTCATTTATATATCCAGCATTATTAATACTTACTGCCTTTGATGAAGCAACAAATGCCAGTTCTGGTGAGTTATTCATAGCCTCTAGTTGCTTTAACATCGTTCTTGGATGATAGACATCATCCAGAGCGATGAATGTTATAAATTCACCTTTGGCAATTTTATAGGCGTTATTAAAATTCTTCCCTATATTGCCGGTGTTTTTCTGGGCAATAATATTCATCTCGAATGGGACATTTTTAGATAATCCATGTAGAAGCTTCACACTGTTATCTTGGGATCCGTCATCAACTACAATAATTTCAATTTTAGGATAGGATATATTACAAATTGATTTTATATTCTCTGCTAAGAAATCAGCATGATTATACCCTAGGCAACATATTGATAATAAACCAGTATTATCTCCAGGCATTCACTACCTCTACTACTTTTCGGATTTCTTCATCTGTCATAACGGGGCTAATTGGTAGCGACATGACTTCATTATGAATCCTTTCAGTTATGGGGAGATTCAAGGTTGACCACTCTTTATAGGCACCTTGTTTATGCGGCGGAATAGGATAATGGATGAGTGTCTGAACGCCATTTTTTATTAAGTAATCTTGAAATTCCTTTCTCTCATGACACCGAATGACAAATAAGTGCCAAACGTGGGCCGATTGATTTTTTACGGATGGAAGTGATATTTTTTCGTTTTTTATTTCTTTTAAATATATATTGGCAATTTCTTGTCGGCGTAATGTTTCTTGTGATAAATATGCTAACTTAACTGATAGCATAGCAGCCTGAATTTCATCCAATCGACTATTTAGACCACAATATATATTTTTATATTTTTCGTGGGAACCATAATTCCTAAGGGCTCTAATGGTTTCCATTAATTCAACATTGTTTGTTGTTATTGCCCCTGCGTCACCCAATGCACCTAGGTTTTTACCAGGATAAAAGCTAAAGCCAGATGCATCTCCCCAGTTTCCTGCCTTACGGCCAGAAATATTTGCGCCATGTGCTTGGGCACTATCCTCAAGAACTAATAAATTATAATTTCTGGATAGTTCTAATATTTCTTCCATCGGAGCCAGTTGGCCATATAAATGAACCGGAAGGATAGCCTTTGTTTTCTCGCTAATCGCAGCCTTGATGTTATTAATGTCAATGTTATACGTATTATAATCAGGCTCTACCAATATTGGGGTTAAATTGTTTTCTGTAATAGCTAAAATGGATGCAATATAAGTATTTGCTGGAACAATTACCTCGTCCCCATCTTTTAATTTCCCTAGAACTTTCCAGGCTCGTAAGACAAGAATTAGTGCATCTAAACCATTTGCAACTCCAATGGTATACTTTGTTCCACAGAAAGAAGAGAATTCCTCTTCAAATCGTGTAAGTTCGTTCCCGGAAATATACCAACCTGAATCGATGACTCTTGCACATGCTTCTTTTAATTCTTTTTGGTATTTATTGTTTATAGTTTTCAAATCTAAAAAATTAACCATGATTAATCATCCTTACCAATTTTGCTGGGTTGCCGATAACGAGCCCATTTTCTGGTACATCTTTTGTAACCACGGCACCAGCACCGACCATACAATTTTTACCTAATCTTAATCCTGGCAGAATAGTTGCGTTAGCTCCTATTGATGCACCTTCTTCAATTGTAGTTATAGGGAAATGTTCTGGATATACCTTCGAACGAGGTTCTTTATCATTTGTGAATGTTACGTTTGGACCAATAAATACGTTGTTTTCGATCCTTATCCCGTCCCAAACATACACACCAGATTTGATGGTAACATTATCGCCAATAATAACATCATTCTCTATAAATGTGTGCGCACAAATATTGCAGTTTTCGCCTATGGTGGCATCTTTTAAAACAACTGAGAATTGCCATATTTTGGTATTTTTTTTGATTTTCTCTGATTGTACATCGCTTAGTGGATGAATAAACATTACTTTTCACTCTTTGTCATGCTGATAAATTCATCATAGTTCCGGATATAGTCAGATTCATCGTATAGACTATCGGCTAATACCATAAGTACACAATCATCAGAGAAATCATACATTTCTCTCCACATAAATGATTCTATCAGAAGTCCTTGTGCTGGATTATCTAGTAAGACGCTAATTTTCTCCACCCCATCATCCAGAAGAAAGCGGCAGGAGCCCCTCACCGCAATAACAACCTGTTTTAGCTGCCGGTGAGCATGGAATCCTCTTCTGACTTCTTCTTTAGTATTAAACATGTAATATACGCGTTTAATTTCAAATGGAATGTTTTTTCCTTTCTCTAACGCAACGAGAGAACCTCGTTCATCTCCGTGCGTTTGTAATTGTAAAAAATTTATTCTCATATAGTCTCCGTAGAGCATTTATTAGGTAGGTCTTTTATTCTTTTTCTATTAAAAGTACCAATGTCTTTTGAATAACTTTTATATAATAATGCGTGAGTTATTTTTACGATGTATTTAGTTTTTACTTCTTAGCTTTGCGCTGTTGTTTAGTGCCCAAAGTCCAGCATATTTGTTGAAAGTGTATTGGAAATTTATGATGGAAAGTAATAATCCTTGTTTTCCGTCGAGAAAACCTGCACGTAATATCCACGTTTTTATAAATGCAGAAATAGCGTGGATAAAAATAGCAGGGTAGCTACAACGTTTTCCTTTCTGAAATCGCTCCTTTGCCCAGCTTTTTGCATACATCAACTGCTTTTCTTGAAAAGAAAAGAAATCACGACAGGTGAGGTGTTCGAGATCACCCTGTAAAGTGACAACTTTTGCTGCACCATAATCAAGGGATTCATGCACTTCGTTGTTATTATAATGATAACTATTAGGATAGAGGCGAATAACGTGGTCAGGATACCAACCACTATGGTGCATAAATCGTCCCAAGAATAAATTACTGCGGGCAAATCGATAAACAGTATCTTTCTTTGGCGAGTTCAATACCGCTTCAATCGATTGCCGTAAATCTGGTGTGATTCGCTCATCGGTATCGAGCATCAGTATATAATCGCCACTAGCATACTGTTGAGCAAGTTGTCGCTGTTTTCCAAAGCCTGGCCATGACGTGTTTTCGAAAAATTTTGCACCGTATTGGTGCGCGATCGCTTGCGTATTATCATGACTACCAGAATCTAGTACGATAATCTCGTCTGCCCAGTCGACGGATGAAAGACAGTCAGAAAGTATTTCCTCTGCATTCAAACTGATCAATACAACAGAGAGACGAGGATGATGCATTGTTGACTCCAACGTTATTTAATTGACCGAGTATTAAAGTAATTCAGTGTGGATTTATATTGATTTTTTTAGAAACGGAAGCTCATGGTTGTTTCTTTCTGTTCGTCGATCTTATATTTTGATCTAGGGTGCTTTCCTGTTAAGGCGCATTTAAGTATTTTTAATGCAGTAGTATAATTGCACTTTGATTTGTAAATGTACTTTATTGAATGGAATATGTTTTTTATTATGTTGTTTTTATTTCTTTGATTTGTTTTTCTTAATATCAGGGCATATCCATGCTCAAGCTTTGAACTTTCTTTCATTTCCTTATAATTGCATCCAAATCCTGATAGATTGTGATGTATTTCGCCAACGCATGTTCCCTTTATATAATCGAATCTGTTTATATTTAACAAAAAACTGTCGTCGGCTAAATAAAAGGCGTATCGCTCATCAAATATAAAGCCAGAATGGTTGAGGGTTTTTTCACATAAAGAGTGAGATATCGCTAACCCAGAGCCACATGTTAATATATTATTAGCGTTGAAGTTACCGAAAGGAACATGTTTTAGGGTATTTCTATAGACGGGAGTGTCAAGCTGGTTATTATAATTCTCTAAATATACTTGAGGGCATATAATTTCACTATTGTTATTTTCAATGATATTAGAGAAAAAGTCTGGGTTTATCTTTGTGTCTTGATCTAGAATTACAAAAAAATCGTGCTTTCCTTTTTTTAACAGGAAGTTGTATATCTTACTTAGAGATGCATTCCTAATGTCCTGATATATATCAGAAGATATTTTTAATGATTTACACTGTTCGCTATATTTTTCTAAATCATTACTATCCAGTAATCTTGGACCATTATTCCATACGGTAATGGTTAGTTTGATATTATCTGATTTTGATTCAAATATAGATTTTACAGTTTCTGATTTTGTTAATTCAGTATTGTAAGTGACGATAATTGCATTTATCTTCATACAGAAAACCTATTTTTTAATTTTCTATTTCATCGTTCACGATGAAATATTATTTATACAATTAATTTTCAGTGATTTATTGTTTTATCATCTAAAATCAAAAGTTCACCCGGTAAATTATATAAGTATCTGTCTTTAGGTGGATGCCCATCTCTACAAAATTTAGTTACCGCTGATATTGATGTGAATGTCGACATGTCCGTGCCGATAAATATATCGCTGCGTGCTGCAATTTCAAAATCGATGATAGATGCTTCTAATGCATTTTTAGGGTTGAACTCATTCTCGGTAGTTGTATTTTTCTCTTTTAGTTTTAACCCAAATCCATCTCTTGCTAAATTTTCTATATCTTCGAATGAGCAGGTTAGAGCACTTTTATCATAAGTAATATAAAGTGTTTTTAGAGAAGGTAAGGTTTTTTTTATTTTACTAAATATGTGATTGCAGCGATCCAATGGTGTTGAGTTAACCTCATTGGGTTTTTTCTCCCAGGAGTCTTCAATGTCTAACGGCCAATCACTCTCTATTCGTAATTGACAAACGGCATCATATGGACGTGCGTGCGAAATAAAATACTCTATCTTTTCTTCCATGTATTTAGAAGGTGTTAGATATTTAAAAAAGTCGATCACTATATCTCTATATTCATATTCCTGGTTTTTTATAAATTCGTTGACAATCGATTCGCCTTTGAAAAATAGTTTGTCAGGATTGAGTTTTGTTCCTGTATATCGAGAAGTGATATAGTTGTTTATTTTTATATTGTACTTTTCGAAGAAAACATCCATTGATTTCTTATCGAATACTGTGAATAGATCTATATCTCTATGAAAGAATTTATATATATAAGAAAAATAAATTTTATCTTTCAAATTCTTTTTGCTTTTATTAGCGATAAAATTAATGAAATAAGGCAGTGCTATGGGGGAGTTTTTTTCTATAGCTTCAATTAATAGGGCAAGGAAAATCATTTTTTGATTATTCAACCCACCGCCTGTTCTTTTTAGAAATAATGCTTTCATTCTGTATATACCTAATTCTATTTTTATTTTTGATGGCTTTTATAAATCCTCTCTATTTTGACAGGACTTTTCTATAGAAATATTTAAGATAGCTAATTATGCCTAATAAAATATAATCGCTATGGAATTGATGTTTAGCACAATATCTCATATTACTCGTAGTTTTTGCTTGCAGTAAGGGAGAATGATTCCACGGTGATGCTCTTTTGGCATCTAGAAAATACTCCGTGCAAGCGTAATTTTCAGCCCATTTATGCCAGGGCTTTGTCGGCCCGATATAATGAATCATAACCGTGTCATCCTTTATAGGGTTGACTGGCTTAGGCTTACTAAGTTCATAATTAATGCTATATTGTGTGTTATATTTTTTATCAAGCCATGTTGTTTTATCTATAAGCAAGATATTCAATATGTCTTGATCAAGATAAGATATTTTTGACTTTACTTTCTCATCGGCAAGAAGCGACATAGCCTGTGAACTAATATCGTTTTTTTGCCATTGTGCGAGATTGATGTACAAGAACCCAGCATTAAAATATCCGGCATTGATTCCCGGTTCATCAAGCGCCTTTGCTCGTTTTTCCCACCAAACCTTGTCTTCTTCTGCGACCACTGCCGCAATGTTGTTGTTGAATTCGATTCCTAACAGCTCGTGCAATGAGCCTTTGCAAACAATGTCAGCATCGATATAAAGAAGCGTTTCAATTTCTGGGTAAAGTAAATCAGCAATCACAAAGCGAAAATAGGTGGCGTAAGACCAGTTTTTGGTGCTGGGAAGCGATTTCAGTTCATCGCAATTGACAATGTAAAGATTAATATCTGCATTATATTGAGTGCTGAGGTTTTGAAATTTTTCTTCTTCATCATCACCTAATGAGTCAGTGAATATATGAAATGAAAATTTTATGTCAGGATTGTGGAGCAAGATTGATGCTGCTGAAATGGCGCAGCCAAACATAAAATTTTTATCAATACCGTAAGCGATATTTAGCGTATCGGATTCTGAATTTTCCGCTAAGGGGCGAGTAAATGAAACTTTTCTTTTTATAACACCTTGCGATGAAAAATACATAGTGAACTCGGTTATGGCTCTTAAAAATAAATGGGAATCAACGCGTTATTTTGGCAGCAATATACTGTGTTAGTTTAACGATCGTTTGCGCTGGTAATCAACTGTGCCGCTTTTTCTGGCAAACTATAAATATCTTCTGTATCAGCAAAATGGCGGGCATTTTCTGCCCACTGTTTAAGCGTATCTGGCTGACTGAGTGCGAGTGACAACGCATGGTTCAGTGCTGTCTGGTTAAAAGGCTCGGGGATGACCTGCCCTGCCTGCGAGCGCTCAATGTAAAAAGCATAACCGCACGCATCGGTGACGAGTATCGGCAATCCAGCCGCGATAGCCTCAAGTAAAACGATGCCAGCGGCTTCCTGATGAGCCGGATGAAGTAACAAGTCTGCGGCTGCCATGAAGTCAGGAATATCATCTCGGCCAGAGAAGAAGCGTATTTGTTTGCCGATGCCGAGCTGCTCTGCCTGTTGTTGAAACGGTTTTGGATCGTCCTGGCCGACAACCAACAGCGTTACACGTTGACGCAGTTCCTGTGGCAGGCTGGCGATAGCGCTCAGACTACGGCCAACACCTTTACGTTTGAAGTCGGAACCGACTTGTAATAGAACAAATCCGTTTTCATCCAGATGATGCTGCTGACGGAACTGTGAACGTGTTTCTGGAGAACGCGTGCTGTATTTTCTGTCCCGCGAAATACCCGGCGGCAGCATAAAAAAGCGTTCATCCTGTGTGCCGTAATGCTTCTGAAAATGGGCGATTTGCCGTGGCGTCAGCATCAGCATACGCGTGTGGCTATTTTTATCGAACACGTTCCGTTCAAGCGCTGCGTAACCACGGTAGCGGGGGGTGAGTCGATAAAAGAAGCCTTTTTCCTGCACGGCCTTTTCTGCGGTACACCCTTCTGCAGCATAGTAGAAGTCCAGTCCCGGCATTTTGCTAAATCCGACAACGCGGTCGACAGGAAATTGCTGTAAATGACGTTGTATCCAGTCGGAAAAACGGCGGTGGCGCGTATGATTACTCAGCCCTGATATGGGCACAAGAACGATATCGAACCCTTCAGGTTTGTCGCCTTGCCATTCACTCGTGTAAACACGAATATCATGACCTTGTTTCTGGCAGACTTTTGCAATGCTCAGAAAATCTCGCTGTAGCCCACCGAAAGGAAAGTATTTATAGACGCAGAATGCGATTTTCATTTGGTGTTCTCTTCCTGCGCCTCTTGCAGCATGTGTTCTGATGCCTGGATGACCGCTTGTGCAGGAATGCAGGACAAATATTTGACCGTTTGATCGTAATTCTGTTGGGCTGGCATCTGTTGGTATTCACCTGCCCAAATTTGCTTATAGCGATCGCACCACGGGCGCCATAATTTGTAGTCTGTTGGGCCAAACAGGCACACTAGCGGCGTATTCAATGCGGCAGCCATATGCATTGGGGCGGAATCTACACCGATATACAACACCGCGTTGTCAATTAACGCAGCGAGTTCCAGAAAACTCGTTTTACCCGCAAAGGTCATATCGGGTTTATGCGTGCACTGTGAGTGAATGTCGCGCACCACGTTTAAATCGTCTTCTGAAGGACCACAGGTCAAAACGACTTCCAGATTTTTGGTTTTAAGATAGTCAATGACCTGAGCGAACTTGTTGTTGTCCCAGTATTTGTAATATTGGCGAGTCGTGGGTTGGATAACGACGTAGCGTTGCGTTAAAAGTGTAGGGTGTTGATCAGCGATACTTTGGGCGTCTTCCTGACGATAATGCAGTGATAATGTCGAGCATGTATTTGACGCCGGCAGGTTGAGCGGGGTGAGGAGATGAAGATTTTGCTCAACAATATGCGTGCCCCTTGCTGAAACGCAGGTGCTGAAAAATGAACGCCAAATCTTTCCTTTCAGATTATCGCCCCGATCGAGAGCAATGCTGTGACATCCCAATGATTTTACCAATAGGGCAATCGGCCATTGGTCAGCTAAATTGACGATCAGATCGTAATTGTTTTGCTTAAGCTGTTGCCTGACGTCTTGGAAATTACGGATCTTTCCCAAAAGCGTGCCCGTTTTTCTTTTGAGCCCATAAAGCTGATGTATCTCTGGATTGGCGGAGAGAATTGGCATCGTATCCTGATACAGCAATACATCGATTTTGGCGTCAGGGTAATTGGCTTTCAGCGTGCTGATGAGCGGAGTGGTCAGCAGCATATCGCCATGATATCTGAGCTTTACCACGAGAATCCGGTGATAAGGGATGATGCGTTGACTCACTCGTTTTCCTTCATGTCATCAAAAGGTTAATTTTTACAGGCACGCTACCGCCTTGGCTCAACAGCGACCAAAAGGCTGATCCTATCCATGTGGTGTGACAGCATGGATAGCTAATTTTTCCGCTATGGTACTAAAACCCACCCCCCTCTCACAGTAGTAATTACTATTATATCCGTCATCTTGAAAGCTGCGCAGAGGTTACCTTTACCCACAGATTTCCGACTACCGCTGGTTTTTTGTTGTCATGCCCTCTCTCGTTTGTCGAAAAGATGTTGAGCGCATTGAATTGACAGTCATACCAACTTAATTGTACAACTTAATTGAGATTAACCCGAAGCAATTTAAAGGAACATGCTATGTTGACCATGACTTTCTCTGATGTTCGTCAGAAATTTGCCAAAGTTCTGGATACGGCTATCACGCAGCCAGTGACGATTACCCGTCGTTCAGCGCCAGATATGGTGGTCATCACGGCGGCACAGTTTGCAGAGTTGCAGCAGGCTAAATTTGAGGTTTCTCTTGCCAAGGTAATGAGTAAGCCAAAGAATCAGGCGCTGTTTAAGGAACTCGCTGATAAATGATCTTCTTCTTAACCGTTGAACAGGTCATCGCTATTCACGACAGTCAGTTAGAAACCTATGGTGGTTTGGCAGGGTTTAGGGATATTGGTTTGGTGGAAGGTATGGTTGCCCGTGTTGAGAACCTTCACTCATACCAAGGTGAGAATGACCTGCACGTGCTTGCCGCATCGCTGTTGCTTTCGATAGCGCGCGGGCATGGCTTTAATGATGCGAATAAAAGGACTTCGGCAGCCGCGGCTATGGTGTTTCTTGATATGAATGGCGCGTCAATGACTCCGTCAGAAAACTTTGCTGATTTCGTGGTAATGGCGGCGCAAGGGTGTTACGACGTGCATACCGTAGCGGAAGCATTGAAAAAACTCGCCGATTAGGATCATTTCTGCTTTAACCATTTTCCAGTCAGCGTGGTGCCAAGACAAAACGCCATCAGCCACGCAATCAGCATGTCTCGTGAATAGAGAATGACATCGCTAAGTCCATACATCAGCAAGGCAAAAAGCAGTGCAGCAGAGAGGTGGCTGCGTAGAACAAAAAATGAAAAATAAAACAAAGAGGCATAGAGCAACACAAGCAATATTGCTCCCGGCAACCCCTTAAGGGAAAAGGCATCAATCACTTCGTTATGCAGATGGACATCCAGATATTCCACCGCCCCCGCTAAGCTCGGCTTTTGTTTGGCTTGTGCAACGATTCGCTCTGCGCGCTGTTCGGCAGACTGTCCCAATAATGCTTCTTCCCCGGCTTCGATACCTGATTGATACATGGCAATTCGTGCACCCACCGAGGTTCTGCTGTTATTCATGCTGTAGCTGTGGACGTCGTTGATCAGATCGTTGACGCGCTGATGAATTGTCTCCTGAAAAAGGAATAAACACAGGAGGATCGTGGCCGATGAGCCGATAAATGCCTTGATGAATAAACGCTTATTGTGCCTGACCTCTGACAGTAAAATGGTAGCACCAACAATAGGATAGACGAGTATAGCTGCTCGAGTTTCTGTCAGGAAAATAGCGATGGTGACTAACAGAAAATGTCCCAGATAGAGATAATACTTATAAGCTGAATCGAGCTTGAGTAGCGCTTGTGCGCTTAACGCACCAATAAAGGTAAGAAAATAGGCTGCACTGGTTGCTGTGCCAAATACCAATCCAATACGGTGCACTCCACTGAACAATGACTGATAAAACGCATAGCCCAGCGTTAACACACAGATTGCGATGAGGTAGAAGAGCGGCAGTTTTTGCTTTTTTTGCGTGATATGTAGGGTTGTTAGCAGGATGAATGCCCCCAAAATACCCGCATGTGCAGATGTTTTATAGGCGTTGTACACATAAGGGAAAAGGCTATCGGGTTGATAATAGTGGTGATACCAAAAGAGATTGGTTAAGCCGATAGCCAGCAGGCAAAGTGGGATCAGCAACAGCCGCTTAGCCGCTATTATTGTTCTTAAGTGTGTCGCCACATAAAAAACAGATAGCGAGCCCGTGAGATAAAAAAGCCACCCGGCAATAATGCTACTAAATGGCATAATGGCTAATGTGAGTAAACAGCTGGGGAAAACCGCTTTAAGCGCGACAGCCGAACTGATGCTGGGCGTTTTTCCCAGTTCGTACCTTAATTCATTGAGCATGTATTTGTTCACAGTCGGGAGCGATATCACTCGTCTGATGCAGGTAATTCTATCAGCTTCTCTAATTTCTGATGGACGAGGCTAGCGGGAATCGTCTCCATTTTCTGGCTTTCAGACATTTCCACCACCTGATTCATCCCGTAGCCGCCAATCAGCCCTGGGTCGGTTGGTCCGTATAAGGTGATATTTGGACGATCCAGCGCTGCCGTCAGGTGGCTAAGCCCAGTATCGACGGAAACGACGGCTTTGGCGCCAGCTAATACCTCGGCAACCTGTTGCAGTGTGAGGCGTGGTAAGACGTCAACATGTGGAAAGCCTTCGGCTAGCCGTAATGCACGCTGGTGCTCATGCTCCGCTCCCCAGGGAAGTTTGATGTGTAATCCACTCGGTGCTAATAGGGCAATCAGCTCACGCCAGTGCGCTTCCGGCCAGTGTTTTTCATCGCGCGTTGTGGCGTGGAGAAACACCAGATAGCGATTGGCGTCTGCGGGCGACAGGGATAGGAAGCGTGAGGCAATTGCATAATCGCCACGCTCGGTGGGTTTCCGATAGCTCAGGCTGGCGGCAAACAGCTCCCGCACGCGCTCGACAGCATGTTGTCGGCGGCTTATTGGGTGGCGATAGTTATAAAACCAGCTTGCCAGCGGCTCGCGCGCGCTTTTGCAATCCAATCCGTGTTTCTTTCCGTTGGCGAGTCGCGTCACCAGCAGCGCGCTTTTAATCAGCCCTTGCGCATCAATAACCGCATCATAGCGGTGCTGGCGTAGCTGGCGTGTAAATTCCGCACGTTCCTGGCGTATCGGGGCGCTGAACCAGCTTTTGCGCCAGCGGCGTATTGCGACGGGAATGACGCGAGAAACTGCCGGGTGCCAACTGGGAACTTGCGCGAAACCTTCTTCAACCACCCAGTCGAACTGGATACCGGGAATAGCCTGCATTGCGTCGGTCAGGGCTGGCAAGGTGTGCAGCACATCGCCCATCGACGATGTTTTCACAATCAGCACCCTCATGCGTCCGCTCCCAGAATGAGATACTTATCCAGTGCGCTGAGTACGCGTTCGGGCTGAATATCGATCAAACTCTGGTGATAACCCTGTTCGGCATTGCCTTTGCGCACTCGGTGATAGCCGGTAATCAGGCGAATCACCTCGGCCTGATGGGACAGCGGCGGGGTAAAATCGGGGCTGCTTGGGCCATAAAGCGCGACAAGCGGACGATGAAGTGCCGCCGCAACGTGCATGAGTCCAGAATCGTTGCTGACAACGGCGTGGCAGGCGGCAATGAGCACCACCGCTTGTTCCAGCGAGGTTTTCCCTGCCAGATTAGCGCAATGTTGCCGTGCGTCTTCCGTCAATCCCTGAAGGATGTCGTCACAGGCTGAACGGTCATTGGCCGAACCGAACAGCGCTATCTGGTAGCCGCGTTCAATCAGTGATTGTGCCAACGCCGCATAGTGATAATGCGGCCAGCGTTTGGCGGGGCCGAACTCGGCGCCGGGGCAAAAGCCGATGATGGGGCGCGCATCGCTGAGGTTAAACGCCTGCGTCATGTCCGCAATTTCGGCCTGATTGACCTGCAACTGCGGCCACAGTAACGGCTGCGGCAGATCCTCGGCCCGACGAATACGGCTACGATCGTAGGCTAACGCGGTATAGCGCTGAACCATCAGCGGAAATGCGGCTTTATCCAGCACGCGTACGTCGTTCAGCAGCCCGTAACGCATTTCGCCACGCCAGCCTGTACGCTGCGGAATATTAGCAAAGAAAGGGACCAGCGCGGATTTAAAGGAGTTGGGCAGCACGTAAGCGCGGTCATAGCCCGCATCGCGCAGCGATACGCCAAGACGGCGACGTTCTCCCAGCTCAAGTGCGCCGTGACCTAGCGGCATGGCTAACGCCTGATTGACTTCCGGCATCCGTGCCAGCAGCGGACGGCACCAAGCTGGCGCCATCACGTCAATGACCGCTTCCGGGTGTTCAGCCTTCAACGTGCGATAAAGGCTGTGCGACATCATCATATCGCCGACCCAGGAAGGGCCGATGACCAAAATTTTCATACCGCTTATGAATCCTTATCCGATTAAACGGTACGGTTCAGCCAGGCCATATATTCCGCCACGCCTTCGGCGACGGTTTTGAACGGCTTGTCATAGCCTGCGGCACGCAAATTGGTGAGGTCGGCTTGTGTATAAGCCTGATAGCGGCCTTTCAGTTTCTCAGGAAATTCAATGTATTCCACGCTGCCTTTCTGATGGAAGGCGAGGGTGGCATCGGCAACAGCCTGGAAGGATTCGGCGCGACCAGTACCGCAGTTGAAGATGCCAGAAACACCGTTTTGCCAGAACCACAGGTTGACGGCGGCGACATCACCGACGTAGATAAAGTCACGTTGGAAGTTCTCGCTACCGGAGAACAGCTTCGGATTTTCACCCTGATTGATTTGGTTGTTCAGATGAAACGCGACGCTTGCCATGCTGCCTTTGTGGCCTTCGCGTGGTCCGTAGACGTTGAAATAGCGGAAGCCGCAGATCTGCGATTCAGCTTCTGGGAGAATTTCACGCACGTATTGATCGAACAGGAACTTGGAGTAGCCATAGACGTTCAGCGGCTGCTCGTATTGACGCGCTTCGATAAAGTTATCGTTACGACCGCCGTAGGTTGCGGCAGAAGAGGCATACAGGAACGGAATGTTGCGATCGAGGCAATAATGCAGCACGTCTTTGGAATACTGATAGTTGTTATCCATCATGTATTTGCCATCCCACTCGGTGGTGGAAGAGCAAGCGCCTTCATGGAATACGGCGTCGATATCGCCCAGATCGTCACCTGCAACGATGCTGGCGATGAAATCTTCTTTATCCACGTAATCTGCGATGTCCAGATCGACCAGATTGGCGAATTTGGTGCCGTCTTTCAGGTTATCGACAACCAGAATGTCCCGATAGCCGATGTCATTCAGAGATTTTACGATATTGCTGCCGATAAAACCGGCACCGCCAGTAACGATAATCATGGGCGCGACCTTTATTAATCTTGCTGGTGAGGCACCGCGCCCCACACTGTTTATGACCGCTATAATAGCATTTCATTTTACCGCAAGCAGCCAGAGCTTAATTTATCCCGTGTTGCCCCGGCATTTTTAAGATGATTCAGGCCGTGACGAAGCCAGCATTTTCAGACTGTTTACCCCGCATTTCTGCCCACATCCGCTAGCTTAAAAACCATAACGCAATCTTTTTATGGGAGAGTGACGCTATGCCTGCCGCGTTTTATCAACAACTTACTACACAAATCATGGCCGCACGTACCGAGGGCGTGTTCAAGGAGGAACGCATCATCACCTCTGCGCAGCAGGCTGAAATCGAGGTGATGGACAGCGACCGCCTGCTCAATTTCTGTGCCAATAATTATCTTGGTCTGGCGGATAGCCCCGAGCTGATTGCCGCTGCAAAAGCTGGATTGGACAGCCACGGTTTTGGTATGGCTTCGGTGCGCTTCATCTGTGGGACGCAGGATATCCACAAACAGCTGGAGCGTAAGCTGGCGGATTTTCTGGGAATGGACGATGCGATTCTCTATTCCTCCTGTTTTGATGCCAACGGTGGGTTGTTTGAAACGCTGATGGGGCCGGAGGATGCGATTATTTCCGATGCGCTCAATCATGCCTCAATCATCGACGGTATTCGGCTATCGAAGGCGCGACGCTATCGCTATGCCAATAACGATATGAGCCAGTTGGAAGCACAGTTGCAACTGGCCAGAGCGGAAGGGGCAAGGCACGTGATGATCGCCACCGATGGCGTGTTCTCGATGGATGGCGTGATTGCCGATTTGCAGGGAGTTTGCGATCTGGCGGATCGTTATGATGCGTTAGTGATGGTGGATGATTCGCATGCGGTGGGATTTGTGGGCGAACAAGGGCGTGGAACGCACGAACGCTGCGGGGTGATGAATCGCGTCGACATCATCACCGGGACATTAGGCAAGGCGTTGGGAGGCGCGTCGGGCGGTTATACGGCGGGCAAGCATGAGGTGATCGACTGGCTGCGCCAGCGTTCTCGACCCTATCTTTTTTCCAACTCGCTCGCACCAGCGATTGTCACCGCGTCGCTCAGGGTACTGGATCTGCTGGAACAGGGTGGAGAGCGGCGTGAACGTCTGTGGGCAAATGCCCGTCTGTTCCGTGAAAAGATGACGGCCGCAGGGTTCACGCTGGCGGGGGCCGATCACGCCATTATTCCCGTCATGTTGGGCGAGGCGCAGTTGGCACAGGATTTTGCGCAGGCACTACAGCGGGAAGGTGTTTATGTCACCGGCTTTTTCTATCCCGTAGTCCCCCTCGGTCAGGCGCGTATTCGCACCCAAATGTCGGCCGCCCATACGCCGCAGCAAATCGAATTCGCCGTCGAGGCTTTTACCCGCGTGGGCAAACGTCTGGGTGTGATCATCTGAGGAAACCATCATGAAAGCATTGGCAAAACTGCGGCCGGAAGAAGGCATCTGGATGGTGGACTCCCCCACGCCGGAGCTCGGGCATAACGACATCATGATTAAAATCCGTAAAAGCGCGATCTGCGGAACAGATGTGCATATCTATAACTGGGACGAATGGTCGCAGAAGACGATTCCCGTTCCGATGGTCGTCGGGCATGAGTACGTTGGCGAAATTGTCGCTATCGGTCAGGAAGTTAACGGTTTTCATATTGGCGATCGAGTCTCTGGCGAAGGGCATATTACTTGCGGCTACTGTCGCAATTGTCGTGCCGGGCGGCGCCATTTATGCCGCAATGCCATCGGCGTCGGGGTAAATCGTCCCGGTTCGTTTGCGGAGTATCTGGTGATTCCGGCCTACAACGCGTTTCGCATTCCCGACAATATTTCTGATGAGCTGGCCGCCATTTTCGATCCCTTCGGCAACGCGGTGCATACCGCACTGTCCTTCGATCTCGTGGGGGAAGATGTTTTGATTGCCGGCGCGGGGCCGATAGGCATGATGGCGGCAGCGGTGTGCCGCCACGTTGGTGCACGGAATGTCGTGATTACTGATGTGAATGCGTACCGCCTGGATCTCGCCAGTAAAATGGGGGCAACGCGCGCCGTTAATGTGGCGCAGGAAAATCTGGCGGACGTGATGATAGAGCTGGGTATGACCGAGGGGTTTGATATCGGTCTGGAGATGTCGGGCGCGCCATCGGCCTTTCGTGCCATGCTAAAAGCGATGAATCACGGTGGGCGCATTGCCATGCTGGGTATTCCGCATGAACCGATGTCGATTGACTGGGGGGACGTGATTTTTAAAGGGCTGTTTATCAAAGGGATCTACGGACGAGAAATGTTCGAAACCTGGTACAAAATGTCGGCGCTGATTCAGTCTGGATTGGATTTGTCACCGATTATCACCCACCGCTTCCACATTGATGAGTTTCAGAAAGGGTTCGATGCCATGCGTTCGGGTCAGTCGGGCAAGGTTATTCTCAATTGGGATGAAAGATAACCTTGCTGTGGCGCGCGATGGCAAAGGGGACGCGCCTCTGATCTTACGGCTGTTTGGGCGCTTCGGTCGCGGCTGGCTCAATCCAGGTCTGCCAGCGGTGCTTGATAAACATCACTGGTGCACTTTCCTGAATACTGCTGCTCACCAACTTGAAGAATACATCGTTCTTCACCGGTTCCGGCGGCTGTTTGACCTGACATTGCTGTATACCGCGGAACGGATTACGCGGTTTGACTGGCTGCTGCGGCTGAGGCTCATATTGCCGCGTCGGCTCATTCAGCAACTGGCTGGGGCGGACTAAGACAATATCGGCATCCAGCGTGGGCAACATCTGCTGTAAGACGCGGATGGTTGCAGGATGTGGATGCCCGATAGCGATGGCGGAACCGCTGCGGCGGGCGATTTGCACCGCACGGGTAAACTGTTTGCGAATCTCGGCTTCGTTTTGCGAATCATCCAGAAAGACTTTGCGTTTGATGACTTTGACGTTCGTTCCTGCCGCGGCCTGGCTCGATTGGCTGCTGCCAATGGTCATGCTATCGAGGAAATAGAGCGGGTAGGCGCTCAGTGCCTGCATGACTTTTTGCATGCCGGGCAGGCTGGCGGTCATCGCGCTGCCCATGTGGTTATTCAACCCCACGGCGTAAGGCACGTTATTGACCGATTGGCGAATAATGCGCTGAATTTCTTCGCTGCTCATGTCCGGGCGTAACGTATCGCGCTCCAGCGGCTGCTTGCTCATCGGTGCCATCGGCAGATGTATAAGCACTTCTCGTCCTTGCTGGTGGGCTTTGGTCGCCATTTCACGGGCGTACGGCGCGTTGGGTAATACCGCGATGGAAATCGCCGTCGGCATTGCCAGAATCTGGTTCTCATTATGTGGGCGATAGCCGAAATCATCGATGACAATCGACAGTTTTCCGGCCAGCGCCAAAGGAGACAGGGCGAGCAGACTCAACGCCAATAGCGGAGTTTTGGTTAAATAAGACAAGACTATCTTCCCAGCCAAGGTTGTGGATTGACCGCTTGACCCTGACGACGGATTTCAAAATACAGTCCAGGCTGGCTCTGCCCGCCGCTGGTGCCGACCAGCGCGATGTGTTGGCCTGCCTTGACCTGAGCGCCAACGGAAACCAAGGCGCTCTGGTTATAACCGTACAGGCTCATATCGCCTTTACCATGCTGCACAACAACGACTAACCCGTAGCCCTGTAGCCAGTCGGCCATCAGTACGGTTCCGTCGGCGATCGCCTTCACTTCCGTCCCTTCCGGTGCGGTAATCACCATGCCCTTCCAGCGCAGCTCACCCTGTAACGGTTCACCAAAGCGGTGCTCGATGCGACCGTTAACTGGCCAGATAGCTTGACCAGAAGGTCGCCCTAACCCGCCGGTTCGGGCCATAAGTGAGCGTTCACCCTCTGTGGGTTTGTAGCTGCTGCCGCTGCGTTTGGCCTGTTCTTCTTTAGCGCGAACCTTGGCGGCCTCACGTGCTTCCCGTTCGGCTCGGGCTTTCGCTTCTCGCTCAGCGCGGGCGATTTGATCGCGCAACCGAGTTTCATTCTGGCGCAGTTCCGTCAACTGCTGCTGATCTTTCTCCAGCGAACTTTCCAGCGTCGACAGCGTTTTCTTCCGATCGGACTGCGCCTGTTCCAGCGTCTGCTGTTGTTGCTGTTGATCGCCCAGCAGCGTTTTTTGCTGTGCCTGTTTTTGTTCCAACTGACGCTTTTGTTCAGCCAGCTCCACACGCGTTTGCTGCACGTCGTGGATGGATTTCTGCCGCGCTTCATTCAGATAACCGAAGTAGGCGAGGATGCGCTCGCTGCGCTGGCTTTCTTCTCCGCTCAACATTAATTGCAGTGCGCTGTGCTGACCTTGCCGGAAGGCGGCGTCAAGCTGACGGGAAAGTAGCGTTTGTTGCTTATCCTGCTGAGATTGCAGTTTGGCGATAGAGGCGCTGAGGCTGGTTAATTCTTTATTGAGCGTGGACAGCGTATTGCGCGTTTCATGCAGCTGACGACTGGCCTGAGAGATGGACTGCTCCTGCTTTTTCAACTGCTGGACTAAGGCACTGCGTTGCTTTTGTTGTTCTTGAACGCTTTTTTCTTTCTCGGCGATATCGTGTTGCAGAGTCTTAAGCTGTGCCTGATTATCTTCCGCCTGGCCGAGTGCGGGCAACAACAAAACGCCAACGCAGAGCGCGTTGGCGCAGCGGGTGAGCAGCCTTTGTAATGCGGATACATGGCGATCGGCGCTACATGCTACTCGACTCTGTACAAATAACGCGTTTTTACTCATAGCGGTGAATTATTCCACGATGAACAGCGGCTTACCAGTTGTCTCTTGTCTGATTTCTATTTCCAGACGTGACAAGCATGGCACAAAGGTGGGCGTCTGGGCGCATCAATATAGAGATAAATGGAAAGCTCGCCGCAGATTCGATACGCTATATTGGCTTACTGGCTGTAATTGCCTTATCGCGCAGGTATACTCAGGAACCTTATATTTTTGTTGCTTAACTGATCCGGGAGTCGTTACACCCCATGCAAGAGATTATGCCATTCGTTAGCAAGAACCCTATTTTGAGCATCGCCTGGGTTGCGCTGTTGGTTGCGGTAATTGTACTTACTGTGAAGAGTAAACTGTCGAACGTAAAAGAAGTGGTTCGCGGTGAAGCGATCCGCCTGATTAATAAAGAAGATGCTGTCGTCGTTGATATCCGTAACCGTGACGACTATCGCCGTGGCCATATTGCCAACGCATTTAACCTGTTGCCGAACGACATTAAAAACGGCAGCGTAGGTGAACTTGAAAAACATAAATCGCAGCCGATTATCGTGGTTTGCGCCAACGGCCTCTCTTCACGCGAAGCGGCCGAGAATTTGCATAAAGCCGGTTTTGAGCGTGTGCAGGTACTGAAAGACGGCCTGGCTGGCTGGAGCGGTGAGAATCTGCCTTTAGTCCGCGGCAAATAAAACGGTTTGTGGTAAAACTATCCGCATCGTGCCAAGTATATCAATCATACACCGTGAAAATGGCGACGATTTTGCAGGATAACCTACAGGCTGATTGCAGTACTACCGTTATTGCAACTACAGTGATTGCAGTATGACAATGACAGAAATGTGCTGACGTCCGCCCACTTATGACGACGGAAGACGTCAAGAGAATCTAACAAAAGGGTATTACTTAACATGTCTGAACAAAACAACACAGAAATGGCTTTCCAAATCCAGCGTATCTACACCAAAGATATCTCTTTTGAAGCGCCGAATGCGCCTCAGGTGTTCCAGCAGGAATGGCAGCCGGAAGTAAAACTGGATCTGGATACGGCTTCTAGCCAACTGGCTGATGACATCTATGAAGTCGTACTGCGTGTGACCGTAACGGCTTCTCTGGGTGAAGAAACTGCATTTCTGTGTGAAGTTCAGCAAGGTGGTATCTTTACCGTTGGCGGTATCGAAGGAACTCAGTTGGCGCATTGTCTGGGTGCATATTGCCCGAACATTCTGTTCCCTTATGCGCGTGAGTGCATCACTAGCCTGGTTTCTCGCGGTACCTTCCCGCAACTGAACCTGGCACCGGTTAACTTTGATGCACTGTTCATGAATTACCTGCAGCAGCAGACCGAAGGTGAAGGCGCTGCGCAGCATCAGGATGCCTGATGAACGCGTCTGACGCTTCAATGACCGTTATCGGTGCCGGTTCGTACGGCACCGCGTTGGCCATTACGCTGGCGCGTAATGGCCATCGAGTCGTGCTGTGGGGTCACAACCCTGTGCACATTCAGGCGTTACAGTCCGCTCGCTGTAATCAGGCATTCCTGCCTGATGTGCCTTTCCCCGATTCGCTACAGCTGGAAACCAATCTGGCGCAGGCGCTTGCTGCCAGCAGAAACGTGCTGGTCGTTGTGCCGAGCCATGTGTTCGGTGATGTCTTGCGTCAATTGAAACCCCACTTGCGTGCCGATGCGCGTATTGTGTGGGCGACTAAAGGGCTGGAAGCGGAAACGGGACGCTTGTTGCAAGATGTTGCACGCGAAGCGTTGGGCGAAGCCATCCCGCTTGCGGTGGTATCCGGCCCGACATTTGCCAAAGAATTAGCGGCGGGTATGCCGACGGCGATTGCGCTGGCATCAACGGACAGTGAATTTGCTGACGACCTACAACAGCTGCTGCACTGTGGGAAGAGCTTCCGCGTTTACAGCAACCCCGATTTTATCGGCGTGCAGTTGGGCGGCGCGGTAAAAAACGTCATTGCTATCGGTGCCGGGATGTCTGACGGCATTGGGTTTGGTGCCAATGCACGTACCGCTCTGATCACCCGCGGGCTGGCAGAAATGACCCGTCTTGGCGCGGCGCTGGGTGCGGATCCCACCACCTTCATGGGGATGGCGGGGCTTGGCGATCTGGTGCTGACCTGTACTGATAATCAGTCCCGTAACCGGCGCTTCGGCATGATGCTGGGGCAGGGAATGGATGTACAGAGCGCGCAGGATAGCATTGGTCAGGTTGTTGAAGGGTACCGCAATACGAAAGAGGTGCTGGCATTAGCACAGCGCTACGGCGTTGAAATGCCGATTACTGAGCAACTCTGGCAGGTGCTGTATTGTGGGAAAGACGCCCGAGAGGCGGCGCTGAGCCTATTGGGGCGCACGCGTAAAGACGAAACCGCTAGGTTATAAAACACGTCGTTCCATGCTGGGCTTCCTAATCTGGGAGGCTCATAGTATCTTCATTTTCTTGTATGCGAGCGGCGGTGCTACTAAGCCTGCCGTTTGATAACAGATATACATTGTGGTGTGTGGTATCTCGGAGAGTAAGGCAATGTCGACAGAAGAACTGGAACTGGTCTGGACCAATATCAAGGCAGAAGCGCGCAGTCTCGCGGACTGTGAACCGATGCTGGCCAGCTTTTTTCATGCCACATTGCTAAAGCACGAGAATCTGGGCAGCGCGCTGAGCTATATGTTGGCGAATAAGTTAGCCAATTCGATTATGCCCGCGATTGCTATTCGTGAGGTGGTAGAGGAAGCCTATCGTGCCGATCCGCAGATGATCGTTTCTGCCGCGCGCGATATTCAGGCCGTCTGCCTACGTGACCCGGCGGTGGATAAATATTCTACGCCGCTGCTCTACCTGAAAGGGTTTCATGCATTACAGGCCTATCGTATTGGTCACTGGCTGTGGTCGCAGGATCGTAAAGCGCTGGCGGTCTATTTCCAGAACCAGATCTCGGTTTCTTTCGGTGTTGATATCCACCCAGCGGCGAGAATCGGCTGCGGGATCATGCTCGATCACGCAACGGGCATTGTAATCGGCGAAACTGCTGTTGTTGAAAACGACGTCTCTATTCTGCAATCCGTGACGCTGGGCGGTACGGGTAAAACGAGCGGCGATCGCCACCCTAAAATTCGTGAAGGCGTGATGATTGGCGCGGGTGCTAAAATTTTGGGGAATATTGAGGTTGGCTGTGGCGCGAAAATTGGCGCCGGTTCCGTTGTGCTGCAATCGGTTCCTCCACATACGACGGCGGCAGGGGTTCCGGCTCGTATCGTCGGTCGCCCGGAAAGCGATAAACCCGCGATGGATATGGATCAGTATTTCAACGGGATCAATCGCGGTTTCGAATATGGTGATGGTATCTAATCCCACGGCATAGGCGATTCATCGTTCTTGCTATCTCTCTGATACGGGTTCCAACCAGAATATAAACCGCCGATAAATAAGGTGGTTTTTTGTTATTTCAGCTAGGAAACGTCTGAAAGCGGCACGGAATTCACTATCTATTTAGGCACAGTTACTGTTTATCCCTTCATAATATACCCGTCATACTTCAAGCTGCATGTGTGTTGGCTTTCCTCGCTCACCCCAGTCACTTACTGGAGTAAGCTCTTGGGGATTCGCTGTGTCGCCGCCTTCATGCAACTCGAATTATTTAGTGTATAGGCTGTTTTGGTTTTCCGCCTATATGGGCAGATTACGTAAACTGAACTCTATATTTTGGTAACAACCAAAATAGTTTTGTTTGGATCACCTTTGTTTGAATGGAATCGTGACGCTGTTACAGAGAACCTTATATGTATTTGAAGCGAATTTTAGTCACGTTAAGTTTGATTACACTATCCGTTGTCCCTTTTCTGAGTTACGCAGCAGAAAGCATAAATAATGCGGGGGCAAATAACACGAGTAGCACGGCAAATCTCGCACCTGTCGCGGTTGATTCCAGTGAGTCGGCGTCGGATAAGCAGGATGAAAGTTGGTGGCAGAGAAGTAAAAATAATCTGTCTACGACCTGGAATTCGCCGCAGAGCCACGATATTTATATCCCGACGATCACCTGGCATAACCGCTGGACGTACGATAAAGAAAAGACCGACAAATATAATGAAAGGCCGTGGGGCGCGGGCTATGGGGTTTCCCGTCTGGATAAGGATGGGGACTGGCACGGGCTTTATATCATGGCGTTCAAGGACTCCTATAACAAATGGGAGCCTATCGGTGGCTACGGTTATGAAAAGCGCTGGCGACCAATCAGCGATCAGGATTTTCAACTGGGGCTGGGTTTTACGGCGGGTTTCACTATGCGTGATAACTGGAACTATATTCCAATTCCCGTCTTATTACCTTTGGCATCAATAAGCTACAGCAAGCTCTCTTTCCAGGCGACTTACATTCCCGGAACCTACAACAACGGTAATGTTTTCTTTGCTTGGTTCAGATGGCAGATTTAATTCCACGGTCACAGAGCCTCTTTTATTTTACAAAAAGAGGCATTATTTTTTCTAAAAGAGCCGCACTGATAGAATATATTTAATGACGTGGATGCTACCTGATAAAGATTATTTAACGCCGCCTTTCTCCGTTGTTAAGCGTATTTTCTGTTTGTTTGCTATTTAATCTGATGTAAACCATATTGACTGAAATTCATTCAGTCATCTCCGTTACAATGGCGATACTTTTTTCCTAAGCGGATGTTGTTGTGCCATTACTTACTATCACCACTATTTTGTGGGCATTTTCATTCAGCCTGATTGGCGAATATCTGGCGGGTCAGGTTGATAGCTGGTTTTCTGCCATGTTCCGTTTGACGGCCGCAGCCGTGGTGTTTTTGCCGTTCTTACGCCTGCGCGGCTATGCGCCACGCGTTATTTTCTTGTATCTGTTAGTGGGTGCTTGCCAACTGGGTATCATGTACCTGTTCGTGTTCCAGGCTTACCTGTACCTGACCGTACCTGAGTTTTTACTCTTTACGGTGATGACGCCGCTGTACGTGACGCTGATTTACGATCTGCTTGCCCGACAGCGCCTGCGCTGGGGTTACGTGATGAGCGCTCTGCTGGCGGTATTCGGGGCGGCGGTGATCCACTATCACGGCGTGAGTGCACATTTCTGGTGGGGATTCCTGCTGGTGCAGGCGGCGAACGTGTGTTTTGCCGCCGGTCAGGTGGGTTATAAGCGTTTGATGGAGCTCTATCCCGTGCCGCAGCACTGCGCGTTTTCCTGGTTTTATCTGGGGGCGGCGATTGTGACGATAGCTGCATGGCTGCTTTTCGGCAATCTGGATAAATTACCCACTACAACCTTGCAGTGGGGCGTGTTGGTCTGGTTGGGGATTGGCGCTTCTGGCCTGGGTTATTTTATGTGGAACTACGGCGCAACTCAGGTGGATGCCGGAACGCTTAGCATAATGAATAACTTTCACGTGCCGGCTGGTCTACTGGTCAACTTCGCTATCTGGCATAAAACGCCAGACTGGCTGAGCTTTATCGTGGGGACGATAATTATTACGTCCTCACTGTGGGTACACCAGCGTTGGGTCGTGAAGCGTCCTTCACAAACGGTAAGTGCTCACAAGCGTGCTGACGCGCCGAACGAATAAACGCATCAATCACCGATTGGCGCTGCTCTCCATCACGGACGGCGGCGTACAACCGGCTCCACAGACTGTCACCCAGCGATTTAGTCACAATCAGTCCCTGACGCTCGAAGCTTTCCACCACCCAGTGCGGTAGCGCAGCGATGCCCATGCGGGCGGCGACCATCTGAATCAGCAGCAGCGTATTGTCCACGCTTTTCAGCGTAGGGCTGACGCCTGCGGGTTGTAAAAAGTGACGCCAGACGTCCAGCCGCTGCCGCTGTACTGGGTAGATCATCAGAGTCTCGGCGGTGAAATCCTCCGGTTCGATTTTCTCTTTTCCTGCCAGCGGATGGTCGGGAGCCAGCACCAATCTGACTTCAAAATCAAACAAAGGCGAGTAGTGCAGACCGCTGCGCGGCATGATGTCGGACGTCATGACCAGATCCAATTCGCCTTGTTGAAGTGCTGGCTGAGGGTCGAACGTCACGCCTGATTTAAAGTCCATCACCACCTGCGGCCAGTGCTGATGGAATTCGTCTAGCGCAGGCGTCAGCCATTGAATACAGCTATGGCACTCAATGGCCAGACGCAGCGTGGTTTGGTGCGGTTCATGGCACGACTGTAACGCCTGCTGGATTTGCGGTAACACCTGCTCTGCCAACTGCAACAGAATTTCTCCCTGAGGCGTAAAGCGCAGCGGCTGGCTTTTACGCACGAATAACCTGAACCCAAGGCGCTGTTCCAGATCGCTGAACTGGTGGGATAACGCCGATTGAGTTTGGTGAAGTGCAGCGGCAGCGGCGGCTAACGATCCGGTATTGCGCAGTGCTTGCAGCGTTCGCAGGTGTTTAAATTCGATCATGAGAGTCCTTCACAGTGACAGTGAATAAATTGCGCTTGTGATTACTACAGTACCTGCGGATTATGGATGTGTAAACATCTGGACGGCTAAATGAGGAATTAACGATGGCGATTGTGAATCACACACTGGGTTTTCCGCGCGTTGGACTACGCCGTGAACTGAAAAAAGCGCAGGAAAACTACTGGGCAGGTAACGCGACACAGGAAGCGTTGCTGACCGTTGGACGTGAGCTGCGTGCGCGTCATTGGCAACAACAGAAGGATGCTGGCGTTGATCTGCTGCCAGTGGGTGATTTCGCCTGGTATGACCATGTGCTGACCACAAGTCTGCTGTTGGGTAACGTGCCTGCGCGCCATCAGAATGAAGATGGCTCGGTCGATCTGGATACGCTGTTCCGTATTGGCCGCGGACGCGCGCCAACCGGTCAACCTGCTGCTGCGGCAGAAATGACCAAGTGGTTTAACACTAACTATCACTACATGGTGCCGGAATTCACCAAAGGGCAACAGTTCAAGCTGACCTGGACACAGCTGCTGGATGAAGTCGATGAAGCGCTGGCGCTGGGCCATAACGTGAAGCCTGTGCTGTTAGGTCCGGTTACCTACCTGTGGTTGGGCAAAGTGAAGGGTGAGCAGTTTGACCGTCTGTCGCTGTTGCAGGACATTCTGCCCGTTTACCAACAGGTGTTGGCTGAGTTGGCGAAGCGCGGCATTGAGTGGGTGCAGATTGATGAACCTGCACTGGCGCTGGAACTGCCGCAAGAATGGCTGGCCGCGTTTAAACCGGCTTATGACGCACTGCAAGGTCAGGTGAAACTGCTGCTGACGACCTATTTCGATAGCGTTAGCCAGAATCTGGAAACGATCAAAACGCTGCCGGTTCAGGGTCTGCATATCGATCTGGTTCACGGTAAGGATGATGCCGCTACGCTGAGCGCCCAGCTGCCTGCTAACTGGGTTCTGTCTCTGGGGGTGATTAACGGCCGTAACGTCTGGCGCGCTGATCTGAGCAACTGGTTCGAGCGTCTGCAACCGCTGGTGGGAACGCGCGATCTGTGGCTGGGCAGCTCATGTTCACTGCTGCATAGCCCTATCGATCTGAGCGTGGAAGTCCGTCTGGATGATGAAGTGAAGAGCTGGTTTGCCTTTGCGATTCAGAAATGTGCGGAGCTGTCGCTGCTGTCTCAGGCACTGAACAGCGGCAACGGTCAGGCACTGGAAGCCTATAGCGCACCGATTCGTGCTCGCCGTACCTCAACGCGTGTGAATAACGCGGCCGTTACACAGCGTCTTGCTGCTATCACCGCACAGGACAGCCAGCGTCAGAATGTCTATTCGGTTCGTGCGGATGCCCAACGTGAGCGCTTTAATCTGCCAGCATGGCCGACGACGACGATTGGTTCTTTCCCGCAAACTACCGAAATTCGTGGCCTGCGCTTAGATTTCAAACAGGGTCGTTTGGATGGCAATAACTATCGCACTGGTATTTCCGAGCACATCAAGCAGGCCGTGGCTGAGCAAGAGCGCCTGGGGCTGGACGTACTGGTACACGGTGAAGCCGAGCGTAACGACATGGTGGAATACTTCGGTGAGCATCTGGATGGGTTTATCTTTACCCAGAACGGCTGGGTGCAGAGCTACGGTTCTCGCTGTGTGAAACCGCCTGTTATTATTGGTGATGTGAGCCGTCCAGAAGCGATCACCGTTGAGTGGGCGAAATACGCACAGTCTCTGACCGACAAGCCGATGAAAGGTATGCTGACGGGTCCGGTGACGATCCTGTGCTGGTCTTTCCCACGTGAAGACGTTACGCGTGAAACCATCGCCAAGCAGATTGCGCTGGCGCTGCGTGATGAAGTGGCAGATTTGGAAGCTGCGGGCATTGGTATCATCCAGATTGACGAACCGGCGCTGCGTGAAGGTCTGCCGCTGCACCGCTCTGACTGGGATGCTTATCTGGCCTGGGCAGTGGATGCCTTCCGTCTGAACGCCGCGGTGGCGAAAGATGAGACGCAAATCCATACCCACATGTGTTATTGCGAGTTCAACGACATCATGGATTCTATCGCCGCGCTGGATGCAGACGTGATCACGATTGAAACCTCGCGTTCCGATATGGAATTGCTGGAGTCGTTTGAAGAGTTCGAGTACCCGAATGAAATCGGTCCGGGCGTCTATGATATCCACTCCCCGAACGTACCGAGCGTGGAATGGATGGAAGACCTGCTGAAGAAAGCGGCGCAGCGTATCCCCGCTGAACGCCTGTGGGTGAACCCGGACTGCGGTCTGAAAACCCGTGGCTGGCCGGAAACGCGTCAGGCTCTGGCGAATATGGTTCAGGCAGCACAACGTCTGCGTGAAACCCAGTAATAGTTAATCGTTAATGCAATCAGGGAGGCGATGCCCTCCCTGATCTTTTATAGCTAACGAGTAGATAAAAATACGCATTATTTCCCCAACTTTCCGATTGTTTATTATTTCCTCCTGCAAATTTTCTTCCTTCTCTGAAATTAACTATATTGTCTTTTCTTTAATAAAATTGCCGCGCTATTCCCCGTATTTTTCTGCATAGATTGGTAGGTTATTTGTTGAAGAGGAGTATTTATCCGCTATCAATATATTTATTGTTCGGTGGGGTTAATCGATACCGTCATAAAGCTAGGGAATATTGTGCCGATAAGGTAGACGGTATGGAAACGGCTCTGGATGTACCCATGGAGCGAGGTTGTTTGTATTTTTTAACGTTTTACTGATGTTGAATGTGCACCTGCGATTACTCATTTGTGGGTATTTATACACACCCATGAAGCCTATTTATTTTCCCGAAAAAAACGATAATTCCCCATTCTGCGGCGTTATTAGACGATAGCTGTGCGCAGTAGTCATTATTATGTATTACCTAAAAGGAGTGAGACATGAGTTTAGCGAATTGGCGAATTGGCTATCGATTAGGAGGCGGGTTTGCCATCTTGATTCTGATGTTGTTTACCGTGAGTATTTTTTCTTTGTCTAAACTGTCCTCTTTTCAGGATGGTGCCAGTGATATCGTCAAAGAAGTTTATCCGCAAACGGTAGATGCGAATGATCTCATCGATAACGTGAATGGGCATTTTGTCGCTTATTTACAGATGATGCTGGTATCCGGTCAGGATCAGCGTCAGGAGTATGTCGATCGGATTATGGCGTACCGCAAGGAAATTAGTCGTCTGCTCGACAATCTGGAAAGTAATGCTTCAGGGGAGCGTGTCCGTAAACAGGTAGAGGTTGTCCGCGGGTTTCGTGCCGAGTTCATCAAGTCCGGCGATAAAATTATTAGTGATGCGCTGGCGGGCAATAACGATGTTGCCGTCGCGGAATTCAATAACACCCTGAACGTCATTCAGCGTAATTACCGTGACTCGGTGAAGCAGTTGGTGAATTACCAGGACGATGCGATGAATAACTCTGTCGAGACCATGGCCGAGGTGTACAACAATACTCGCATGATTTTGCTGCTTATTTTGGCGCTGGGTGCCGTGTTTGGGGGGCTGATTGCCTGGGCTATCACGCGTAGCGTAACTCACCCAATAGAGCAGGCTTTGCAAGTCGCAGACAGAGTGGCGCAGGGCGACCTGACCTCACGTATCACGGTGACCAGCAAGGATGAAGCCGGATTGCTGCTGCAATCGTTGGATCGCATGAACACCAGTCTGAGCTCGATTGTCGGTCAGGTGCGTGACGGGGCGGAAACGATCTCGACGGCGGCGTCGCAAATTGCCGCTGGTAATCAGGATTTATCATCGCGTACCGAAGAGCAGGCCAGCTCACTGGAAGAAACCGCAGCCTCAATGGAGCAGTTGGCATCCACCATTAAAAACACGGCGGAAAACACTCAACAGGCGACGGACATTGCCAATAAGGCGACCGGTGCGGCGAAGCAAAGCGGTGAGGTTATGGTTTCTGTGACGCAGAAAATGCGCGGCATTCGTGATTCATCCCAGCGTATGGCGGAGATCATCGGCGTGATTGACAGTATTGCGTTCCAGACCAACATTCTGGCGCTGAACGCTGCCGTTGAAGCCGCGCGTGCGGGTGAGCAAGGGCGTGGTTTTGCCGTGGTAGCGGGAGAAGTCCGTTCGCTGGCACAGCGCAGTGCGACTGCCGCACGGGAGATTAAGGACTTGATCGACGATTCCGTGAGCAAAATTCGTGAAGGCATGGAACTGGTTGATACCGCTGAAGAAACGATGGGCGGATTAACGGCTCACGTGAAGGACGTACACGGCATTATCAGCGAGATTTCGCAGGCCAGCCGTGAGCAGAGTGACGGGATTAACCAGATGAATCTGGCGATTGGACAGATTGATACCACGACCCAACAGAATGCGGCTCTGGTTGAAGAATCAGCCTCTGCGGCACAGTCTCTGCAAGCACAGGCCTCTGTTCTGGCGGAAGCGGTAAGCGCGTTTAAGTTGCAGTCATATGGCAGCGGCAAAACCGCGTCTTATGCACCCGCACCAACGCGTACGCTGTCTTTAGCGCCAGCGGCAGCGAAAGACAAGGGCAATGACGGCGACTGGACGACGTTCTAACGCTGTCTTTCTCTGTAAAACAGTAACAAGGTAAAATGCCAACGCCACCGTTTTTCGGTGGCGTTTTAGATCGTGGAT